>JAFQMU010000083.1 GCA_017421085.1 Desulfovibrionaceae bacterium
CTTACCCTTCTGGTTGAAACTCAGCAAAATGAAATAAGGAGCATAGCCGAGCTGTTGAACAGCGTATTAAGAGATACCAGTCATCAGGGAGAGATTGCCGCCCTGCTCATAAACGAAGGCGGCCCCGCCCCCAAAGATGTGGATATTGCCCGCTCACGCTTTGACCGGATTCTTGTCAATTTCCCGCTGTTCTCGGATATCGGCGTTATTGATGCGCAGGGCAAGGTGGTGCTGCACACCAACCCGGAAATGATCAATACAGAGTTAGGAGACAGGGCCTACTTCAAGGCAGGCGTCAACGGCGAAAGTTACGTCCAAAATGTAAAAAGCCGCAGCAACAATGCGCTTACCACCATCATCTCCCACCCGGTTTTGTATGACGGCAAGTTTGTCGGTGTGCTTTACGGTACCCTGAATTTGTTGGCGCTCAGTAAAATCAGCACCGATACTGTTGCCGTGGGGAATACCGGTATCTGTTACGTATACGACAGCAACGGCATAATGCTCATGCACCCCAACAAGGCATATATAGGCGATGAAGACAGCGGGCTCGGCTGGGTTCAGCATATCCTGCAAAATAAAAACGGCAGGCTTGAGTATGTGTGGAACGAAGCCGACAAGGTCGCCTACTTCCGCGACATTCCTGAAATGGACTGGATTGTGGTGCTGGCTGTGGAAAGAGACGACCTCATGGCCCCGGTTCAAACCATGCTGCGTAACAATATCATCATCGTGGCGCTGGCCGCCCTGCTGGTGGGGCTGATTATTTTTATTACAGCCCGCAATATAGTTGCTGCGCTCAAGGGGTGCGCCGGATTTGCCGAGCATGTGGCCGCCGGCAATCTGACCATTACGCCTCAGCAGCAAACCATGCTGAACAAAACAAGCTCGCGGGGCGATGAAATAGCCATTCTGGCCAAGAGCATCCGCACCATGGTTGAAAATATCATTTCCCTGTTTGATGAAAGCAAACACCAGACAGAAGAAGCTGAAAAAGCCACTGAAGAAGCCAGGGTGGCCATGCTCGAAGCGGAAGAAGCCCGCAGGGCCGCAGAAAGCGCCCGCAGGGAAGGGATGCTTGCCGCAGCCGAACAAATCGAAAAGGTGGCCGCTGTGGTTTCTGAAGCATCAGATGACCTCACCCGCCGTATAAATCAATCGGAAGAAGGCGCTGCCGAGCAGGCTGCCCGCGCCTCAGAAACAGCCACTGCCATGGAAGAGATGAACTCCACGGTTATGGAAGTTGCCAGAAATGCCGAGCAGGCTTCTGAGGTTTCAACTGCCACCAGACATAAAGCCGAAGAAGGGGCGAAAGTCGTCAAACAGGCTCTCGAAAGCATCCAAAGAGTACAGCAGGCTTCGCTCACCCTCAAGGACGACATGACCTCTCTGGGTGAACATGCCAGATCCATCTCGCTGGTTATGGGAGTGATCTCCGATATTGCCGATCAAACCAACCTTCTGGCCCTTAACGCTGCCATTGAGGCAGCCAGGGCTGGTGAAGCCGGGCGCGGCTTTGCGGTTGTTGCCGATGAAGTGCGCAAACTGGCTGAAAAAACCATGGCCTCCACAACAGATGTCGGCGCAGCGGTGCGGGCCATCCAGCAGAGCGCAGACCAGAGCATGTTGCAGGTGGATCACACTGTTAAAGTTATTGAAGAAGCTACCAGCCTGGCCAACGACTCAGGCGCCGCTCTGGAAGAAATTGTGTCCATGGCCGATGGAACGGCCGATCAGGTGCGGGCCATTGCCGCCGCCTCGGAAGAACAGTCCGCCGCCAGTGAAGAAATCAACCGTTCCGTGTCTGAGGTTAACATGATTGCTGAAGAAACCGCATCCGCCATGCGTGAGGCGGCGGATTCAGTGGCCATGCTGGCGGAACAGGCTCACAATCTGAACCTGCTTATTGAGGATATGCGCAAGGCATGAGCCTCGTCTCTCTCTGATACATGAAAAAAAGTCTGGCCGGCATATTGCCGGCCAGACTTTTTTCAAACAAATTAAAATAAATTAAGCCAGTTCACTTTGTGAAACAGGGGTGCAGTGATTTTCGGCAAGCACCCTGGCCGCCCCTTCATTATCTTCCACCCGCAGCACCACAAAGGCCTTGTCTTTCCGGGAGGTAGTGAAAGCATAGATGTATTCCACATTAATGCCGCTGTCGCCCAGGGCATCAAGAACATCGCACAGGCTCCCGGCCTCATCCTTGAGAGGCACAGCCAGAACCGGCGTTATTTTGAACACATACCCCGCCGCTTTAAGCACCGTGGAGGTTGCGTAAACATCGTCGACAATCATGCGCAAGATTCCAAAGTTGTTCACCTCAGCAATGCAAAGAGCGCGGATGTTGAGACTGTTTTCCCGCATCAGCCGGGTCAGGGCAGCCATGCTGCCCGGCGCATTTTCTATAAATACCGATATTTGATTAACAGTCATGTCGGCCTCCTTTAGGGCGGATTAATTTTTTAACGCCGCAGCATTAACGCGGAAGCGAATTCCGCCTGCGCCTTGCGCGGCGGACAGCGCCTTGCGCTGTCAGAGCATTAAATGCTGGTTTAGTGCAGTTTGCGGTTGTCGATAATACGCACGGCCTTGCCCTCACTGCGGGCGATTGTCTTGGGGGCGACCAGCTTCACATTGGCATGAATGCCGAGCATGGCCCGCAAAGCGTCCACAAGTTCCTTTTCTCTGGCGGTAACCTGGCTCATGGAGTCTGAGAACATTTCGCTGGTCATTTCCACCTGAACATCCAGTGAGTCGCTGTTCTTCACTCGGTTTACCACAATCTGATAGTTGGCCGGATAGCCCTTGTTGATAAGCACAGTTTCGATTTGCGAGGGGAACACGTTCACGCCTTTGATAATCAGCATGTCGTCGCTGCGGCCCATGGGCTTGGACATTTTTATATGGGTGCGCCCGCAGGAGCAGGGCTTGCTGCTCAACACGCAGATATCTCTGGTGCGGTAGCGCAGCAGCGGAAATGCCTCTTTGGTAATGCAGCTGAACACCAGCTCGCCCTTTTCGCCTTCGGGCAGCACTTCACCGGTTTCAGGGTTGATGATTTCAGCGATGAAGTGGTCTTCATTAATATGCATCCCTGTCTGCTCGCTGCACTCAAAAGATACGCCGGGGCCGGATATCTCGGTCAGCCCATAAATATCATAAGCCTTGATGCCCAGAGATTTTTCAATGTCGCGACGCATTTCTTCCGTCCAGGCCTCAGCCCCGAAGATGCCGGCTTTCAGCCTGATTTTATCCTGCAAGCCCTGCTCGTGAATACTTTCGCCAAGATAAGCGGCATACGAAGGGGTGCAGCATAAAATGGTGGAGCCCAGGTCGCACATAAACTGAATCTGACGGTCAGTATTGCCGGAAGACATGGGCAGAGTAAGGGAGCCTACCTTGTGCGAGCCCCCGTTAAGACCGGGCCCGCCGGTAAACAGGCCATAACCGTAGCTTACATGCACCACATCATCTCTGGTGGCGCCGACTGCCACCAGAGCTCTGGCGCAGCAATCTTCCCAGAGGTCGAGGTCATGCTGGGTATAAAAAGCGATCACCCGTCTTCCGGTGGTGCCGCTGGTAGACTGAATGCGCACACAGTCAGAAAGCGGCATTCCCATAAGCCCGTAGGGGTAGGCGTCCCGCAAGTCGCTCTTGGTCAGAAAAGGCAGCTTATGCAAATCATCAATCGACTGAATATCATCGGGGGTTACCCCTTTTGCCTGCATCTTTTCCCGATAATACGCCACGTTTTCATAGGCATGCCTTACGGCTTTGCGTAACCTTTCATTCTGCCACTCTCTGATTTGTTCGCGTGAAGCGCATTCTATTTCCGGCTGGAAATAATTTTCCATGGCTGATTACTCCTCTAGGCTTGTACCATTAAGCGCCGTTGAATTTTAACTTAACCTGTGTGCCCTTTCAATCTGTACGCGCTCAGACTGAAAATAGCTATTGTTCCGCAAATGGCAGCAGGCATTATTTGAAACTGGCCGCCGTCAGATAAATGCGGCAAACGCTCCCCCGGCAGGAACAATAAAACGACTTATATGTGTATACCTGAAACGTCAATTTTGCAAGAGCGGAGCTGTTTGCATTCTGGACAAGCGCATCGGAATTTTAAGAAGGCCTGTGAAGGGAGGCGCCTTGAGCCAATATTTGCTCGCTGAGGGCGATTGCTTTTTTTTAGATGAATTGATTAAATAAATAGGTTATGGGCAGATATGCTGATAAGCGCAACGCCGGTTGGAGGTGCAAATGAGTGGTTCAAAGTTTTTGGGGTGGCTGGCTATTCTCATATTTTCCTGCACAGCGGCATGGGCGGGCCCGGCATTCACAGACATTCAGGATGAACAGGGCATTGCCAGAATCAGCCTCGGAGAAATTGAGCTGATAGCCCTTGAAGACAGCCCGGCCGTAATGGGTATTGGCCTGTTCAGCGGGCCTCTCACTCCTGAAGAAATAGAAAGTCTGCTGCCGGAAGGCTACGCCCCCGCTTCAGTTAACGTTTTTGTCGTTATTGCAGCAGAACAGACTATTTTAATTGATTCCGGCAATGGTCAGAATGGGAATCCTGCGGGTAAGCTGCTCAAGCAGCTTTCCCATGCAGGCATTGCGGCAGGATAGGTTGATATTGCCCTGCTCACGCATCTGCATTTTGATCATATCTCCGGATTGCTGGCCGACAAAGAGGCCGCTCTTCCCAAAGCCGGAATATACATCTCATCGCCCGAACTGCGGTTCTGGGCGGCGCCTGAACTGACGCGGGATGAAAGGCTTGGACGCAACGCCGGACTGGTTTCCAAAGTTTTGCACGCCTATGGGGGGCGGATCATGACTTTTGAATATGGCGGTCGGATAACCCCTAATATTACGGCCGTAAAAGCTGACGGTCATACACCCGGACACACCGCCTTTCTGCTGGAGTCAGCTGGGGAGCGTCTGCTGATAATCGGTGATTTGTTGCATGGAGCCTTGTTGCAGTTTCCTCACCCGGATGAAAACACGGCGTATGACATGAGTCAGGCTGATGCCCGGGCAACCAGGCGCCGGATTCTGAGCTGGGTGAGCGAAGAGAACATTCCTGTTGCCGGGATGCATATTCCCTGGCCGGGAATAGGATATGTGCAAAAGGCGGGCGACGGGTTTGTGTTTAAACCGCTGCAATAGTTTATGATAAAGCAGAGCTGTTCTGGTTTTGCACGAACTGCTCTGATTTATTGACATTTTCGGCAGGCGGAAAGGTTAAGAGTTTTTGGCGGCGTCCTTTTCCCTGATTTCTACCCGCCGGATTTTACCGGAGATGGTTTTGGGCAGCTCTTTCACATATTCGATGATGCGCGGATATTTATAGGGAGCTGTTACCTTTTTTACATGATCCTGAAGGGCCTTGGTCAGCTCTTCACTTGGGGTGAAGCCGTCAGCCAGCACCACTGACGCCTTCACCGCCTGACCGCGCACAGGGTCGGGCACGCCGGTAACCGCCGCCTCAACCACTGCTTCGTGGGAAACCAGGGCGCTTTCCACCTCAAAGGGGCCAATGCGATAACCGGAGCTTTTAATCAGGTCGTCTACCCGCCCCAGAAACCAGTAATATCCGTCTTCGTCCATCCATGCCTTGTCGCCGGTGTGGTACAGGCTTGGGGTCAGCGCTTCAGCTGTACGTTCCGGGTCGTACAGATACTCGCGCAACAGCCCTACCGGGCGCTTTTCCGGGTGGCTGGGGTCAAGGCGCACACAAATTTCCCCTTCCATGCCGGGGGGGCATTCATTTCCGTTTTCGTCTATCAACACCACGTCCCAGCCGGGTGCAGGGCGGCCTACCGAACCGGGTTTTGGTTTCATACACTTAACAGTGAGCAGCACGCAAACGGTTTCGGTTTGCCCGAAGGCCTCATAAATGGGCTTGCCCGTTTTCTCCTGCCACTCCAGAAACACACTTTCATTAAGCAGTTCTCCGGCAGTGGTGGAGTGGCGCAGTGCACTTAGGTCATATTTGTTCAGGTCTTCGCGGATAATAAAACGGTACACAGTAGGGGGAGCGCAGAAGGAGGTAACCTTGTGTTCAGAAAGCGCCTCAAGCAGTCTGGCCGGTTCGAATTTGCCGCGAAAATCCCAGACAAAAACAGTCGCGCCGGCCATCCATTGCCCGTGGAATTTTCCCCAGACAGCCTTTCCCCAACCGGTATCGGCAAGAGTGAAGTGGATATCCCCCGGCTCAAGGTCATGCCAGTAGGCAGCGGTGAGATAGTGTCCCAGAGGGTAGCGTGCGTCATGGCAGACCATTTTGGGCATTCCCGATGTGCCCGAAGAGAAAAAGACAATCATCGGGTCGAAACCGCCGGAGTTTTCCTCAGGAGAAAGGGGGCGGGGGAAGCTGTCAGGCTGGTTGCGGATGACGTCAAAATAATTTTCCCAGCCTGCGATCTGCGAGAATTCGCTGGTCGGCACTTCCAGCAGCAGGGAAGGCAGACGACATTGTTTACGGGCGTCTTCCACCCGCGGAGTAATGCTGCCTTCTACGATCAGTCCGTCAATTTTGCCGTATTCCACGCGAAAGGCAATATCTTTGGGGGTAAGTTGCGCGGGGGCCGGAATGACTACAGCCCCAAGGCGCTGCAAAGCCAGAGAAGCGACCCAGAACTCCACCCGCCTGAACAGGATGAGCATGACTTTATGCCCTTTCTTTATTCCTCTGGCCTTCAGGGCATGGGCAAGGCGTGATGACTCCGCCCTGAACCAGTTAAAATCAAAATCGCGGCGCACGCCTTTGTCGTCTACATGAATCATGGCGATGTCGCTGCCGCGTTTTTCGGCTGTAACATCAAGAAAATCATAAACAAAATTGAAGTTGTCGGGCACTTCCAGCTTAAAGTTATCCCGAAAATCTTCATAGGAAGTAAATTCGCGTTTGGTGTTCATCCAAATATTCCTTTGGGGTGGGCATCTGCCCGCCGGTGACCGGATAAATATGCACCGGCGGTTACATTGTTATAAAATCACGTCCAGAAAGAGGGCGTCATTGCCATCGAGTCCGCGCAGGGCATGGGGAATTTGCGAGTCAAGCACAATGCTGTCGCCCGGTTCAAGCACATGAGCTTTTTCGCCAAGCCAGATTTCCAGACGCCCCTCCAGCATGTAGATAAATTCCTGCCCCTTATGCTGATTGAAAGAAAGGTCTTTTTCCTCTTTGGGGGGAACCCGCACCAGAAAAGGCTCCATCAGGCGCTGTTCGAAACGGGCAGCCAGATTCCAGTAATCATAGTCCTTACGCCGTTGAACGGAAAGTCCTTCTCCCTTGCGGGTGAGGGCATACATTTGCAGATGGGAAGGGCGCCCTGAAATCAGGTCGGTCAGATCGACCTTATAGGTATGAGCCACATCGCTCAGAAAACTTACCGGAATTTCATGTTCGCCGCTTTCATAGCGGGCAATCAGCTCCGCTTCCACATTCACATCCCGTGCCATTTGTTCAATGTCTATATCAAGCGCATCGCGCAGCCCGCGCAAGCGCTGGGCCTGCTCCTGCAAAAGTGCAATGTTGGATTTCATCAGTCTTGGCGCTCCTTAACTTTTGCGGCCGCATATCATCATATTTCCACATCGAACAGAAAGAAGAAAATTGTGATGGCACGCCGCCGTTTATATTCTGAATGATTAACGATACAACCTCTGTTGTGGAGGAGGAAATCCGGGCAAATATGCGCAAACCGGACCGCTTGTTGTGGGCGGGCTTTCGGTTAAGCCTTTCCAACCGCTGTGAGGTTAGCTTATCTGCCCGCATTAAGCAAGGGGCGGCTGCATATTGACGGCTGCTTCATTGGGCGGCTTTACAGGCTGAAAGGAAAATGCATATTATCTGCTGAGGACTGACAGGTTGCAGGTTTACTTTATGGAGGTAGTCATGAGCATTATTTTTGCTTCTTTTTTCACACTTGCCGCACTTTTGAGCGGAACCGACTGCTGTTCAGGACTGCTATGCAGAAGGTGTGCAAAATCCGCTGCCAGTGCGTTTTCTTACATTCCCTGTTAGAATTTTTCAAACAATATATTGATATTATTACTTTCAGCTACCCAGACGCGCAGGGGATAGTTCAGCAGTTTGCTTATAAGTTTCCCTATCGTCCCTCACAAATACAGAAAGCGTAAACTCTGGTCGGATGTTCCGTTTCCCATTGTCAGCGTAGACCCTGCCAGATTCTGCGAAGGAGCAAACACAGGAGTTTTCAGCGGCATGGAGTTGCAATTTACAAGGTGGTAGCTGGCTGACACAGCCACAATATGCCAATAACCACACATAGACACACAGCTCCCCCTGCGGTAAACAATCCGCAGTGAGCGGCAGTAAATTGGAAACATTTCTGATAAGAACGGGGAGGTCCGGCATTGCCGAAGCCTCCCCGTACAAAGTTGGGAAAACGGTTTTTAGAGCGGTTTCTTTTTACGGGGGGCCCTGCGCCCTGCTAGGGGAAGCGATTTCCCCTAACCGCCTCATCGATGGGGAATGAGAAAAACGTGAAATGGATGTTTTCGATGAGATAATGCTCTACGCGAGCGTACGGTTTCCATTGTACGGGCTTTAATACAGGGCGCAAGATGAGGATCGGGGTTCTTCAGGGCCGACAAATCACTTGACATATGACAGGAATTTTGCTTTTTTGCCAAAAAGCCAATTTCAAGGTTGAGAACCTCTATGGAACAGCACAGACAGTTTGTCGCGGCTCAGGCCAACATTTTTAAAGCACTCGGTCATCCCTCTCGGCTCCTGATGGTGGAAGCCCTGCGCCATCATGAAAAATGTGTGTGTGAACTTCAAAGTCTGGTAGGCGATGATATGTCTACTGTTTCCAAGCACCTGTCCATACTGCGCCAAGCCGGGGTAGTCTCTGCCGAGCGCAGGGGAAACAACATTTATTACCGTCTGACCCTGTCCTGTCTGGATGCTTTCCTGTCCTGTACCAGCCGTATGGTGGAAAACCGCATTCTTTCTCTTAGCCGGATACTGGACAAAAACTGAACACATTACCGCTCCTGCGCCAGGCCTCATGCTTAGAGTCAGGGTTCCGCGTTTGCGGAGCAGTACCATAACAACCCTAAAATTTGGCTATTTTGCCAAAAAGAAAAGGACAATGTCATGTCATCCAAGTCTGTTCCTCCCTCCCCGAAGCAAAACCCGTCAGGCGGCTGCTGTGGTTGCGGCCGCAGCAGCCCGGCGTTTCAGCCTTTGCAGGCCCCCATGCATGATGATACCTCATGGAAGCGGCGATACTGGATAACGCTGGCAGGCGTGGTCCTGTTGTGGTGGGTGGCATGGGTATGGCTTGAGTCTCTGGCCGCTCTGCTGATTGCAGGCCTTGAAAACGTCACGAGTCTTGAGCCCGGCTCCCGCACTGCCGATGCCCTTATCTTTTTTGTTTACGATACCGGCAAGATACTGCTTCTGCTGGTGGCTCTCATCTACGGAATAGCATGGATGCGGGCAGGTCTGGATGTGAGAAAAATCAGACAGATGCTGGCAGGGCGTCGCCGAGTACTGGGCTACGGGCTGGGAGCCTTGTTCGGGGCGGTAACACCATTCTGTTCCTGCTCCAGCGTTCCGCTTTTTCTGGGCTTTACTTCTGCGGGCATTCCTGTGGGGGTTACGCTGGCTTTCCTCATCACGTCCCCGCTTATCAATGAGCTGGCCGTAATCCTGCTCTGGAATCTGCTCGGCTGGAAATTCACGCTGGTCTATGTAAGCATGGGCCTTCTGGTAGGTATACTGGGTGGATTGTTCATGGATAGTATCCGCGCCGGTCGCTGGCTGCGTCCCTTTGTGCTGGATGCCGCAGAAAAGGGAGCTGCATCCTGTATGGTCGGCCTGAAAGCACGACTGACCCTGCGACGGCGACATGGATTTGCCCTGTCCGAAACAGTCAGCATTTTCCGGCGCGTGTGGAAATGGGTGGTGTTGGGGGTGGCTGTGGGCGCTTTGATCCACGGCTTTGTACCACAAGACTGGTTTGCCGAATATTTCGGGACGCAGGCATGGTATATGGTTCCGGCCGCTGTGATGGCGGGCCTCCCTCTTTACACCAATGTCACCGGAATTGTCCCGATCATGGAAAGCCTGCTGCTCAAGGGCCTACCGCTGGGAACAACGCTGGCCTTCTGCATGAGTTCGGTAGCGGCCAGCATTCCCGAAATGATTTTGCTCAGACAGATTATGACTGCCCGCTTACAGGTTCTGTTTCTGGTTTATCTGTGGGTGTTTTTCACCCTTATGGGCTGGGCTTTCAACAGTTTGCAAAGCTTACTGGTTGGATAGTATTTTATAAAAATGATATGGTGGGTTAGGCTCAGGACTTATTAATTAAGATAAAAGATAATGGATTTCTTTGGTCTTCTCTGGAGGCTATTTTATGTACCCATTGAAATTACTGGAAAAACAGACAAATTTGGACAATAAAAAATTTGACTGGAATAACATTCCCTCCTTCCTCGCCATGAGAATGGGGAAAATCTTTAAATTATAAGGCGTTTTGCTTGCTCTGTATCATTAATAAGGCTAAACTCGTGGGGAAGAGGAGCTGTTTTGACAGGTAGCAAACATGTGTTGCTCGACATCGGCAACACGAATATAAAAGTGGGCATCTGCACGGCAAAAAAGTTGCTGTGCTCCTATGCCCTGCCAAGCGATAGGGGTATTACAGCCGATTTACTGGGCTTCAGGCTGCTGGAGATTTTACAGCACAGCCATATAAGCCAGGAAGAGCTCGGCAATTGCGCCGGGTCATCGGTTGTTCCTTCTATCACGCCCCTAGCTCGGCGGGCCTGTCGGCGCTTTCTTGGGAGGGATATCTGTTTTCTGGCGGAGGATATTGATTTGCCGCTGGAGAATCATTATCAGAACCCCCGCGAAGTCGGAGCGGACAGGCTGGTTGCTTCCTATGCCGCCCGTACTCTTTATCCCGGACCGGTCAGCCTTATTTCTGTTGATTTCGGCACGGCAACCACTTTTGACTGTGTCAGCGGCAATGCCTATCTTGGCGGGCTTATCTGCCCCGGTCTGCTCAGCTCGGCTCATAATCTGGCGGCCCGCACAGCCAGGCTGCCGCAAATCAGTCTGGAGCTGGATGAAAAAAAACCGCTCATCGGGGTAAATACGGCCACCAGCCTCAATCATGGTTTTATTTTCGGGTTTGCGGCCATGAGCGAAGGTCTGATAGCCAGGCTTTCCTCTCAACTGCCCCAGCCGCTGGAGGTTGTGGCCACCGGTGGTTTTGCCGCCAGCCTGGCCAGGGTGGCCTCCTGTTTTAAACATGTATGTCCTGATTTGCTGCTGGAAGGTCTGCGGCTCAGCCTGCCTCTGCTTTCCGGCGGGAAAAATACTTAAAGGTAAATTGCAGAGGCTCCTGCTTGTGCAGGGAGCGCTTGCCAGTATCAATTCATTTTTCAAGGAGCAGTCATGAGCACCATAGTATCTGTTTGGGCCAGAGAAATTTTGGATTCGCGCGGAAACCCCACTGTTGAAGTGGAAGTTGGTCTGGAGTCGGGCCATGTGGGCCGGGCCGCAGTGCCTTCGGGAGCTTCCACCGGCAGCCGCGAGGCGCTGGAGCTGCGCGATGGCGACAATTCCCGCTACGGCGGCAAAGGTGTGGAAAAGGCCGTGGAAAATGTGCGCAGCATCATTGCTGAAGAGCTGGTGGGCATGGATGCCCTGCGGCAGGTGCAGATAGACAATATGCTGATTGATTTGGATGGTACTGAAAACAAGTCTAAACTTGGGGCCAACGCCATGCTGGGCGTTTCCATGGCCTGCGCCCGCGCCGGGGCGCAGGTGCTGGGTCTGCCGCTGTACCAGTATCTGGGCGGAGTAAACGCCAAGCTGATTCCCGCGCCCATGATGAATATTATCAACGGCGGCGCGCATGCCCCCAACAATCTTGATATTCAGGAATTTATGATTATGCCGCTGGGTGCGTACACTTTTCGCGATGCCCTGCGCATGGGTGCGGAAGTGTTTCATACCCTGAAAAAAATTCTTGCCGCTGACGGGCATGTCACCAGCGTAGGCGATGAAGGCGGCTTTGCTCCCAACCTTAAAGACCATGACCAGGCTTTCAGCTATATTATGAAGGCAATAGAAGAAGCAGGCTATATTCCCGGTTCGGAAATCGCTCTGGCCATTGACGCAGCCGCCAGCGAATTTTACCGCGACGGCAAATATGTTCTGCTTGGCGAAGGTAAAACCCTCACCTCATCTGATATGGTGGACTACCTGGGCGAATTCGCAACCCGCTATCCGATTATTTCCATGGAAGACGGTCTGGCCGAAAGCGACTGGGACGGCTGGCGCGAACTGACTTATAAGCTGGGCGACAGCGTGCAGCTGGTGGGCGACGACCTGTTTGTGACCAACCCCGATATTCTGGCCGAGGGCATTGAAGAAGGCGTGGCCAACTCCATTTTGATTAAGCTCAATCAGATAGGCACCCTCACTGAAACTCTGGATGCCATTGAAATGGCCAAGCAGGCGGCTTACACTACGGTTATTTCCCACCGTTCCGGGGAAACTGAAGATAGCTTCATTTCCGATCTGGCCGTGGGCCTCAACGCCGGTCAGATCAAAACCGGTTCGCTCTGCCGCAGCGACCGCCTCGCCAAATACAACCAGCTGTTGCGCATTGAAGAAGAGCTTGAAGACGTCGGCATTTACTACGGCCCGATGATTGCCGAGCACTTTGAACTTAACGGGCTGAACGCGGAAGATGAAGAACTGAACTAGACATAAACGGCCTTATTTCGGGCGGCCGCCGATTTTCGGCCGCCGCCCGTTTCTGTTTGCGGTTTTTATCAATTTGATTACACAGGGGCTTACATGATTATTCTGGACGGCAAGGCAACAGCAAAAAAAATCAGGGCAAAAGTGGCGGAGCAGGTTTCCGGCCTGCTTGCGGAGGGGATGCGCGCCCCGGGGCTGGCTGTGATTCTGGTGGGCGACGACCCCGCTTCCCAGGTGTATGTGGCGAACAAAGAGCGGGCCTGCAAAGAAGCGGGATTCATTTCAGAAACTTTCCGGCTTGCCGCCTCCACCTCGCAGGCGGAACTGGAAGCGCTTATCTTGAAGCTCAACGCCCGCTCAGACATTGACGGCATTCTGCTTCAGCTGCCCCTGCCCCGGGGGCTTGACAGCGACTATCTGCTTGCCCTTATTTCGCCTGAAAAGGATGTGGACGGATTTCACCCGGTAAACATGGGACGGCTTGCGCTCGGTCTGCCTGGTTTAAGACCCTGCACCCCGGCGGGTGTGATTGAGCTGCTTAAGGAATACGACCTGAAAACTGTCGGTAAACATGCCGTGGTGGTAGGGCGCAGCAATATTGTGGGTAAGCCCCTGGCCATGTTGCTGGCTGGCCCCGGCGACTTCGGCAACGCCACGGTAACTGTCTGCCACAGCAAAACTCCTGATTTGTCAGCTGTGACCCGGCAGGCTGATTTTATTTTCCTCGCCATTGGGCGTCCCCGTCTGCTCGGGCCGGAAATGGTCCGCCCCGGGACAGTTATCATTGACGTTGGCATTAACCGCACTGAGCAGGGCCTGTGCGGTGATGCCGACTTTGAGGCGCTATGTAAAATTGCCTCTGCCATGACTCCTGCGCCGGGCGGAGTGGGCCCCATGACAATAGCCATGCTGCTTTCCAATACCTTTCAGGCGTATCAGACCCGAAACTGAAATTAAGACATGCATAGGGCCCCAAGGCTGCTGTTTCTGGTCTTTCCTCCTCTTCAAACAGGCTGATAACTTTTCCAAGGCTGTATGGAAGAACTAATTACATACGATACCGCAGTCAGATATACTTCAACCTTACTATATGCAAATAAATATTGTCTGTGATTTAGGTTCAGTTGTAAAAAATATTTTGCTCCATCCTTGTGTTTTTATTTTAGATAATATAGAGGCTTGTTTCGATTACAGCGCATTGTTAATGTACAAAACAATGGAAGGTAAATTTAACATGAAAAAGATGCTATCTTTGGCAGTAGCGGGAGGGGTTTTGGCTGCGTCTGCATCCATAGCCTCTTCCGCTGATTTCAGGGTAAGTGGGACGTTTGATTTCGGCTTCGGCCTCTACGACAATACCTCTTTTACCAAAGACGATGGCGAAGAAAATTTCGATGCTAAACAACGTTTCCGTGCACAGATCGAGGTCATAACATCTGAATCCTTGAAAGGAGTTGCCCAGTTTGAAATAGGTGACACTGAATGGGGCAGTGGGGGCGGCGCCACTTGGGGGGGCAGCAATGTTGGCGGTAGTTCCGGCGGCGCCATGGGATCTGACGGCGTAGCTGTTGAAGTAAGACATCTGTATCTTGACTGGTTGGTTCCGCAGACCGACCTGCAAGTGCGCATGGGGATTCAACCCTTTGCTCTGCCTCGGGCTGTAGGACGTGCGGATGGCGAAGATGGAGGCTATATTCTGGATGATGATATGGCTGGTGTCTTGTTTTCTTATAATTTTAATGAAAATGCAGGCATAAACCTTGGTTGGTTTCGTCCTTGGGATGGCGCGGTTGGCAGTGGACCTCATACTGACCCTGCCGGCTTTCGCTGGGGGAGTCATGACGAAGTAGATATCTTCGCCTTGGCTTTTCCTATTGAAATGAAATCGAATTTCAATTTCACCCCTTATTTCATGTTTGCCACTATTGGCGACAGAATGTCTGGCGGTGCAGAACAAAACGGGGATCCCAAGACTGGGTTTGATGGAGGGACAGTTGCTCGCTGGCTGACCGGCAATGGCGCTTTTGGTAAAGATGGCACTGCCTGGTGGACTGGTTTTGCTTTTGACATGAGCTATCTGGATCCTTTCGTAGCATCTGTTGACTTTACCTACGGTAGCTACTCTGCTGATGATGTAACCACTCCGGACCCCGGTATGCCCGCCCCTTATCCCGGAACTCCCGCAAGCCCTGACCGGGCCGGCTGGGCTGTAATGGCCAAGTTTGGTTATAAGCTTGATTACTTTACCCCGATTCTGTTCGGGTGGTATGGCTCCGGTGCCGATGTCGATGGCGGTGATGGCCTTGACGGCCTGCTTCCCTCTTTGTCTCCTGACTGGGGCCTTACCTCCTTTGGCTGGTCCAACGCTCACTTTGGCGGTCGTGAATATCTTATCGGCGATTCCCCGGCCGGTACTTGGGCCATCGGCGTTGGACTTGAAGATATTCGCTTCATCGACAACCTGACCAGCCAATTGCGTTTTGCTTACTTCCGTGGCACTAATGACGTTGAACACTTTAATATGACCCAAGGTAATGCTTTTCGCGATTATAAGCTGCTTGACAGCTCTGACTGGGGTATGGAAGTCAACTTGGACAACGTCATCAATATCTATGAAAATCTTGATATGTTCGTTGAACTTGCATGGATACACCTGAGCTTGGATCACGAACCTGCTGATTTCGATGACAACGCGTGGAAGGGTTATTTAGGCTTTACCTACGCCTTCTAGTCAATCTGAATAAACTTACACTGATGCGCTGTTAGTGCCGGGAATTCGTAAGGATTCCCGGCTTTTTTGTTATATTCAGCCAGATCTATACCGTAGTCAATATTTTTGTATCATGAATAATATTATTTAAATAGATATATATTAGAGGCACTATATAATATATATCCACATAATAAATTTTAGTAAAAATTTTTATATTTATCTTGCATACAATATATAAATATATTATCCATATAGCAACGCACATGTGCATTACTCATAAATATCTATTAAGGAAGGTTAAAAATGAAAAAACTTATGTCTGCGCTTGTTGCGGCCGCCTGTGTGCTGGGCAGCGCATCTGCAGCTTCCGCAACAGATGTCAAGGTTAAGGGTACTTTTGATTTTGGATTTGGCTTGTACGACGGCACCAACTTCACTCGTCATGACAATGATGAAAATTTTGATGCCTTGCAGCGTTTCCGTACGCAAATTGACTTTATTGCCTCTGAATCCTTAAAAGGCGTTGCCTATTTTGAAATCGGCGACACGCACTGGGGGCATGGCGGAGGCGCAACCTGGGGCTTTGGCGGCAGTGGCGCAGGACGCGGAGCTGGCGGAGCTATGGGCGCTGACGGCGTTTCTGTAGAAGTAAAAAACCTTTATCTTGACTGGATGGTGCCCGCAACCGACTTGCAGGTGCGCATGGGCATTCAGCCGTTTGCGCTTCCTCATGCCGTGACCCGGGCAGACGGAGGTTCAGGCGACTACATTCTGGATGATGACCTGGCCGGAATTCTGCTTTCCTACAATTTTAATGAAAATGTAGGCATGAACGCAGGATGGTTCCGGCCCTGGAATCCCTATCTGAACGGCGAAGCCGCCGACCCGCGCTCTCCCTGGCAGGGCCTGGAAAGGGATGATGAAATCGACCTGGCGGTGTTGAGCATTCCGATTCAGGTGCAGGAAAGCTTTTCGCTCACTCCCTATGCCGTATATGGCAGCATTGGGCGGGTGGATGGCACTGCTGAATACAGCTTTGACCTCGACCCCCGCGTGAGCAGCATCGGCGCATGGCTTTCCGGCAATGGCCAGCTCGGCGACAGCGGGGAAGCCTGGTGGTTTGGCGCCGCTTTTGAGCTGACCCACTTCGATCCCTTTGTCTTCGCACTTGACTTCACCTACGGCCGCTATGATTCCGATGACGTATACGGCCGCAACAGTACCTATTATGGTCAGGACGGCGCCGCCTACAGCAGGCCCCTCGATGCCCGCACCAAGCGCGACGGCTGGGCAATTATTGCTAAAATGGGCTATAAGCTGGATTACTTCACCCCGATTGTCTTCGGCTGGTACGGCTCCGGCACTGACAATCTGTTTGAAGACGGTATGGATGGGGTAATGCCCTATCTTTCTCCTGACTGGGGCATGACCTCTTTCGGCTGGTCTAACGCCCATTTCGGCGGGCGCGAATATCTCGTCGGCGCTACCCCGGCCGGCACCTGGGCTGTGGGCGTAGGGCTTGAAGACATTCGTTTTCTTGAACGTCTTACTTCCCAGCTTCGGGTGATGTACTTTGAAGGAACCAACGATATCAACGATGTTCCCACCGCCTGGTTTGATGCCGGCGTGCGCCGGGGCGATTCGTTCCGTTATCTTGGCCTGCTCGACAAAGATGACTGGGGCATTGAAGTCAACCTTGACAACGTTATCAATATTTATGAAAATCTCGATATGTTCGTTGAGCTTGGCTACATTCGCCTTGACCTCGACCAGGCCCCCTACAATTTTGATAAGAACGCCTATAAAGGCTATGTAGGGTTTACTTACTCGTTCTAGAATAATTCTCTGACAGCCGGGCGGTGTCTGCCGCCCGGCATTTCCATGCCCGGGCTGCACAACCAGACGCATGGACATGGAACACCGGCAGTCGGTCAAGGCGTTATCCATGCCGGACGGTTTGACCGCATTGTCCCAGAGTCTCAATACCTGAAAGACCGCCTTCTGAGCGGTCTTTCAGGTATCAGACAAACAAAATTATCTGTCCACGCCAAACAACAGGAGTTCAGGCCCCTCCATATTGATTGGATTGGTTCGGTAACATGCAAAGTGCAGTTTTAAGCCTGCCTCTGTTTATGTTGTCTCATTCAGAGTCAGCCGAATCGATTTTCAAGAGAGAACGCAAAACCCTGAACAATGCGCGCGAGCTGGCCTTGTCCTGTCTGCGGGCAGCAGCCTCAGCCAGCCGCCGCACAGGGATGAGCAGATTTTCTCTCTCTGCTTCGCCCAGCTCCGGGTAAATATCGCTGAGCTTCTGTTCAAGCTCCTGCCAGATATCCGGATTATTTTGCAAAATCTGCTCGCGCACCCGCTCCAGCTCGTGGAAGGCCGCCGTGTGCACATCGCGCCCCGCTCTGAGCTGCTCCAATTCCAAGGCTATTTGGGCGCAATCTTCATCGCGCATCAGTCTGCCGATAAATTGCAGCTGCCTTCTCTTACCCTCAAAGCCTTTTATATGTTCATAGTCTTCGAGAGCTTCCATAAGCTGCGGGGAAATGCTGAAATTTTGCCACAGGGAAGGAGAGAGTCTGGTCAGCTCTTCGCCCAGCCTTTGGCGCGCTGCGCTCTGACGCTTAAGTTCAGAGCGGCTTGGTTGCTCAAAATCATGGTCGGAAACCGGTAAAAATTTTTTGCGCATATCTGGATTTATAACTTATCTTAAAAAGCGTCCGTTATATTTGAGTTGTTTTTTTTACTGCCCTGCTTTGAAGCGGAAAGTCTTTATTCCGGCGGATATTTTCCAGACAGATTTGTGCCGGCTTTCATGGAGCGCTTTCAGCCCTTTCAGCAGCCTGTACGCCGGTTTGGTAAAAGCGCCGGGCGCAGCGACAGCGCGACATGTCAGTACAGCTGTTATTACGCATCAGTCATTGAGGTCTTCAGTATGTATCCCTCCGCCAGACGCATTTTTTTCATCTGTTGAAGAAGGCGGGGCCAGCAGTTTGTTTTCCCGGTTATCCAGAGGCAGGCAGGCGTTGTCTGCTGTCAACGCGCTATTAAAAATCCGCACGCCTTCCCGGCACCCCTGCTGTCTGGACAGGGGCGATATATCCTTGCAGAGAGCAGCTCCCCACCGCGGAGAGGAAGACTGCTTCTGCTCATCCAGTTCGTCCGCACACTTTTCAAATTCAGAAAAAAGCTCGTTGCGCAAGGGGTAATGGTTTGCAGCCCTGCCGCAGCCGTCAAGACAGGCGCTGTAGGCGTTGCGCGGCTGCGTATCGTAACATAGCTTCAGGCACTCGGAGAAGGCATCGCCTGTGTCCAGGCGCGTATTTTTTTCAGACAACAGCTCAAGCAGTGCGCAACCGCCCAGGCAGGGCAAGGCAAAGGCCAGCATAAGCATTAAAAACACTTTAGGGTAAAAATTCTGCATAAGGGCGTCAATTCCAGAACCCGGGCAATGAAACGGACAGCCCGAAGCCGGTGTCATCACTGTCCCAATAGAGCTTGCCGGAAAGAATGAAGCATTGATGGATATAGTCAAGGGTCAGGTCGTATTCCATGGGGCGGCGCTTATCCAGATTATACCAGTGGTCGAGAGTAAGTCTGAATGGATGCAAGGCCGTGAAGTGCAAAACATTATGAAGCATATTTACTTTGTTTTGATAACGTCCCCAGCGTACGTCATTGCGACTGAGAATGCCCTGGTGCAGCAGGTATGCCTGCCGTTCATCCAGATATTTACGCTGCCGCCAGTATTCGTCCGGCTCATTGCGGAAGTCCAGGGCCGTGCGCAGGCTGCCCCAGCCAGGTAAATTAAAGCTGATGCTGTGGTTTTGACGGGTAATCTCACCATTATAGGATGAAAACCAGGCGCGTGAACGCAGGCTGATATATTCTCCAGGGTTTAGCTCCAAATCGGCCAGCAGGTCCATGAACGGACGGGTGGGGTATTCATTTTTGTAGTCAGTACGGCGTTTTTCATCAAAGTCAAAGCCGTGTTCCAGAGTAAATCGCAGGAAATCAAGATATGAAGCCTGTTTGACCGGATTGCCCTCAGCATCGACAGCAACGCTTTCCCGTTTTACGGAGAAGAGATTGGTCAGCGAATAGGTAATTTCATCGCGCATGGCGATACGGTCGATATAATCGTAGTAGGGGAGGTCATGTTGATTCTGATCCGCCACCTTATAGTAATTTACGCGGGGCTGAATGCTGTGGCGCATGGCGGACCATCGGCTTTTCCCGACATTTTCCAGGCTGGCTGCCAGCTCTTCATTGAGAGCGTAAATCCGGGCCAGTTCGGTGAAAGCGGTTATTTCAAATTCCGGGAGCGAACGCGAAGTTTTTTTATTGCTGCCGTCTAGAGAAACCTCACGTCCTGAGAGCATATAGGAAATACGCTCAGTTGAGCTGGTTTCATACTGGGTCTGACGGAAACCGAAGGCGGGTTCCAGTGAGAAATATTTGGTATTGATAGGCAGCGAAATTCGGGGGTAAATGTCATAACGCTGCCCGGTAGCGCCGTAGGGACGGTAAAAATTCACTGCCTGGGCTTCAGCACTTATTTCCAGGGGGAGCTGGTCAAAAATTCTTCCCTTGTTCAGGTACATGTTGAATTCCGGGAGCTTCTGGGCAATGGTGTCGCTTGAATAGGGGGCGTTTCCGTGTCCCAGGGCCGGGTCCTGTTCATAGCGCATACCGGCATAGAAGCTGACTCTCTCCCATTCCCGGAAAATCTGAGCTTCACTCACTCTGTTGCTTGACCATGGATTGAGTTCGCGCCCGAACAAGTCAAGCAGCGTATCGTTGTTCTCTTCAAACATGCCGGGGCGATTGCGGAATTCACGGAGAAAGTCCTGGTCAGATACATAGTCGAGGTTGGCTTTTATGCGCCAGCGGCTGTTGGTAATGCTGCCGTCATACATGCCGCGCAGCCAGAAGCGCTGTTCGTTTGTGCGGTAGAGGCCTGAGGTAGTGCGCCTGTCGCTGGTTTCAGCGTCCCAAAGCACATCGCCCCTGAGCCAGAGCTCATCATTGGTATCGGGGCGGGCCCAGTATTCAGCTCCCATCAGGGCCCCCCGTTTGGTCATGATGTCTGTATTCAGGGTAAGGTTCTGGCTTTCATCCACAGCAATAAACAGCGGCAGATTGAACATAGCTCCATTTTCGCTGCTGTAGCCTGCCTCAGGCACCAGAAAACCGGTCTGGCGGTCCTTCTTGGCAGGCAGAACCATGTAGGGCGAATAGACTATCGGTTGATCCTTTACCGCAAATGAAGTGTTCCAGAGGCGGGCATAGCCGTCAATTTCTACAATTGCCTCGTCGGCGTTCATGGACCAGGCCGGCACATCGCCGTCGCAGGTGGTGACCTTTGCTTCTCTGAAGCTGTACATGTCGCCCCAATGCTTGTTGATGCGTTTGCCGGAAAAGTAGGCGTGGGGACCTTCCATAAAGACGGTGCCGTTTTTCAGCCATCCTACCTTGTTGGCGATGTCAAATTCAGCTTCTTCCGCACTGAGGCGGTCTTTGCCGAAAAACACCTGAACATTGCCTTTCAGATAAACCCAGCCTGTGGCTGCATAATAGCGGGCGTAGTCGGCCTTGAGGTATTCATTGCCCCGGTGCAGCTCAACATTGCCTTCGGCTTCCAGAATTTTGCTGGTATTGTAGCCGGTGACCTTGCTGGCCACCAGATCCCAGACATCTTCCGGTTTTGTTTCTTCCTGAGGGGCGGCGGGCTTAGGCGCATGCCACACGTTTACGGTGTTGTCGCGGGGCATGGGACTGCCGGGCAGAGCGGCCCCGGTTTGATGGGCGGGCACAACTCCGCTCTGAACATTTATCAGGGGGCCCCAAGGGCTCTGCGACTGTTCCTCCCCCGGGTGGGTGGTGCTGGGAGCCGGTTCGCCGTTAACCCCGAATCCAAATGGCTCCGCTTCCTGGGCGGCAACGTCAGTGGCAAGCAGAAGCGGCAGGGCAAGTGCAAAAAAAGCTGCTCTGCCCATAAGACGGGGTATGCCGGTTTTTTTCCGGCTCAGCCTCAGCGCAGAGGGCGCACCAAACAGCGCCTGCCTGAAGAAACGACAGACGGTGTACAAAAATGATTTTTTGGAGTAACGTATGTTCATTGGCGCTATTGGCTGTTCCGGGTTGCCGCGTTATTTTCAGATGAGCTGGCAAAAGGCATTGCGTCTGGAAGTTATTAGCACAGCTTGCGGAGCAGGAAAAGGTTTGAACCGACAAATAATTAAATTTTTAAATTATGAACGATAACAATGTCGCCGAATATTTCCGGCCTGTTTTGAATGCGGCGGCGCAAAGTCCGGCCAGAGTGCTGGTGGATCTGAACGCCCTTGAAAACAACTTCCGTTATTTATCCAACCGGTCTGATATGCCCCTGATGCCGGTAATCAAGGCCGATGCCTATGGGCATGGGCTGCTGCCCTGTGCAAAGCGGCTGGCTGCGGCTGGGGCGGAGTGGTTTGCCGTGGGCACGGTGGCAGAAGGCGTGCTTCTGCGCGAGAGCGGTTTTGGGCAGAAGACAGTTTCGCTGCTGGGTTGTTTGTGCCCTGAAGATATTGAACTTGCCGCCGCTCATAATATTATTCCTTTTGTGGGCAGTTTTGAGCAGTTGGATGCGCTGACAGCCCGGGTCGGGGGCCAACCGGTTTCAATTGCCTTGAAATTCAACACCGGCATGAACCGGCTGGGCTTTTCTCCGGATGAGCTGGGAGAGCTAATCAGGCGGTTGAGCGTTTATCCGAAAATAACGCCGGTACTGGCGGCCTCACATCTTGCCTCAGCGGATGAAGACGGAGGGGTGGAACAAACCAATGCCCAGATTCAGACCTTTGAAATCATAATGCGGGAGCTGCGGCGGGATTATCCGGAAATCGGTTCTTCACTGTATAATACGGCCGGGCTTCTGGCTCATTCCCACAAGCTGGCGACTACGCTCGCCCGTCCGGGCCTGGCCCTCTACGGTTCCAACCCTCTTGGCGGCACAGCCTTGAACCAGCCTGAAATTGATTCCGCGCTCAGGCCGGTCATGCAGGTCTGGGCGCCGGTTGTGCAGAAGCGCCTGCTGCGCAGGGGGGAGAAGTTAAGTTACGGAGGCGCTTTCACCGCGCCGGAAGATATGCAGGCGGCCATTGTTGCGGTTGGATATTCGCAGGGTTTCAGCCGCGGCCTTTCAGGCCGGGGGGAGTTGAATATTCATGGGGTGCGCTGCCCGGTGCTGGGGCGGGTGTGCATGCAGCTTGTCGCGGTGGATGCAGGCGGGCTGGAAAGCGTGTCGGAGGGCGATCAGGCCTGGATTCTGGGAGGACCGGGCAATTCGCCGATACGCGCGGAAGAACTGGCGGCATGGTGGGGAACCATACCTTATGAAGTGTTCTGCCTGCTGGGAGGGGTCAACTCCAGAGAATGCCGGTAAGCAAGGTATGTTTGCAGACAGGCTGAATAAAATGCGAATCTGTCAGACAGATGTGCTTGACAGGTCCCTCGCTGACATATATAAACACGAATTGTTCTTCGCTCATGCGTAAGGCATGGGCCAAATAAAGACCACGAGGAGTGTTTTATGAGAAAGTTTGAGACCCTGGTGCTCATTTCTCCCGAACTTCCGGTTGAAGCCCGCGATGCAGCCCTTGAGAAAATTAAGGGAGTGATTGAGCGTTCTGAAGGGCAGATTGCCGAAGTTGATGTGTGGGGAATGCGCGATCTGGCCTACCCTGTTCGTAAACTTCAGCGCGGTTATTATGTGCGCTTTGAGTATTGCGGTCCCGGCGCCATTGTGGCTGAGCTGGAACGTAATCTGCGTATTACCGAAGGCATTTTGAAGTTCCTTACCGTAAAACTGGACGATGAAGTTGAAGGAGGGGTAAATTAATGAGTTTCAAGAAAAAATTTAGCCCGCGCCGCAAGTTCTGCCGTTTTTGCGCTGATGCCGAAGTGCCGCTGAACTATAAGCGCCCTGACATTCTGCGTGATTTTCTGACCGAACGCGGCAAAATCATTGCCCGTCGCATTACCGGCTGCTGCGCATATCATCAGCGCCAGCTTACCACCGAAATCAAGCGCGCCCGTCAGATGGCGCTGCTGATTTACACCGCCACTCACGCCACCGATGTGAAGAAGAAGAGTGTGGTTTAAGGGAGGCTATTCATGAAAGTAATTCTCAGAGCAGACGTAGAAAATCTGGGTTCCCTGGGTGATGTGGTTGATGTGCGCCCCGGTTACGGCCGCAACTTCCTGTTGCCCCAGGGCATTGCCATGCTGGTGACTGAAGGCAATCTGAAAGTGTTTGAACTTGAGCGCAAAAAGCTCGAAGCCAAGATGGCTGAAGTGCGCGCCGCCGCCGCTTCTCTGGGCGAGCGTATCTCCGCCGCTCCGGTGAGAATCGTTATGCGCGTTGGTGAAAACGATAAGCTGTATGGCTCCGTGACCACCGCCATGATTTCCGAAGCGCTTGCCGCTCAGGAAATTGAAGTTGACCGCCGCCGCATTCTGCTTGACGGCCCCATTCGCTCCCTGGGCGAACATCAGGTAAGAGTGCGCCTGCATGCCGACATGCTGGCGGATCTCACCGTAATTGTTGAAGCTGAAGAACGCTTCGATGAAGCCGCGGCTGCTGAAGCTCCGGCTGCCGAAGAGCCCGCTGCTGAAGAAGCTGTTGCCGAATAGTAGTTGCGCAATAGTATTCTTGGCATATGAACACCGGCTCCGGTTATAAAAAAGATGGCGCTCCCACCTCCGCCGCCAGGCGGCAGGGCGGGAGCGCTTCTGATTCCGGACAGGATATTCTCAGCCGGGTCCCCCCCCACAGCGCCGAAGCCGAAGCCGCGGTTCTCGGAGCAATTTTGCGGCGGGGCGATGCCATTCATAATGTTGCGGATATCATCAAGAGCGATGATTTCTATCTCCCTGCCCATCAGCTGATTTTCAGCGCTTTTATTGACCTTTTCAACCGAAAACAGCCCATTGACCCGCTGACGGTCGCGGAAAACCTGATTTCCCGCGGTCAACTGGAAGATGTGGGAGGCAGCATCTATCTGGCGGAGCTGCTCGATGCGGTAATTTCAGCCGCCAACGCTGAACATTACGCTGAAATTGTACGTCAGCGTTCTTTGCAGCGCAGCCTGATTAATGCCTGCGCCGATATCATCGGCAAAAGCTATGACGCCCCGGATGTGGAAGAACTGCTTGATGAAAGTGAGGCAAGTATCCTGTCCTTATCAGATAAGGCGGGCGACAAGAGCTTTTCAGACGCCAATCAGCTGGTCAGCCGGCTGCTGGATGATTTTGCCGAACGGATGAACAACCCCGACCTGATTACCGGGGTGACTACCGGTTATCAAAAGCTCGATGAAATGACCGCCGGGATGCAGAATTCCGACCTGATTATTCTGGCGGCGCGGCCTTCGGTGGGAAAAACCGCTTTTGCCCTGAACATGGCCCTGCGGGCCGCCCTGCATCAAAATACCCCGGTTGCAGTGTTTTCTCTGGAAATGTCCAAGGAGCAGCTGATGACCCGGCTCATCTCTATTCATGCCCGGGTGGAGCTGAAGCGTCTGCGCAGCGCCCAGCTGAATGATGAGGACTGGGCCGCTCTGCACACCCGCCTGGATACTTTGCGTTACGCACCTATTTACATTGATGATTCATCCGCTTTGTCAACTCTGGAGCTGCGCTCCCGGGTGCGCCGCCTTCACACCCAAAAAGGCATAGGACTGGTAGTGATCGACTATCTGCAACTGATGCGCTCGAGTCGCTGGCAGGAGTCGCGCGAGCAGGAAATATCCGACATCTCACGTAACCTCAAGGGGCTGGCCAAGGAGCTGAATATTCCAGTTGTAGCCCTGGCTCAGCTTAACCGCAAGGTGGAAGAGCGCGGAGACAAGCGCCCGGTGCTTTCTGACCTGCGCGAGTCGGGCGCAATCGAGCAGGATGCTGACGTAATCATGTTTCTGTATCGCGATGCCGTATACAACAAACGGGATGATAACCCGCGCAGGAATGTGGCGGAAGTGATTATCGGCAAACAGCGCAACGGGCCCACCGGTCTGGTTGAACTGGCTTATGTGAGCGAATATACTGCTTTTGAAGAGCTTACCTTTACCCCGCCGCCACCGTCAGAAGAATATTTTTCGTGATGCGTTCCTGATTTGCCATCTGTTTGTCTGATTATCGGAAAGGCACTCCAAGCTCAAATTGCTTCAGGCAGGATGGATGCAATCCCGCAGAGTTTTAAAACCTGTGAAGGTATTTTGCTGGGATGCCCCGGATGTTGACTAGCGCGACCGGTTAAGGCATGGTCTGAACAGGGCTGTGGCTTTACTGGGAATCCATGCGTAAAATTTAACGGCCTGGGCCATTGCTTTTTTAATCAACACTTATGAAAATGCGGCGTAAGTGCGCAAAACCCACAGGAGACAGAAAATGACGGATTCGGAAAAACTGGAGTTGCTGGAAAAGTTTGCAGCCGGCTGGAATGCACAC
>JAFQMU010000084.1 GCA_017421085.1 Desulfovibrionaceae bacterium
CATTTTGAGAGAAAGAACAGCCTGGTGATTGTTTCGGTGGAGTCGCTGGAAAACAGTTTTTTTCACAGCGACCTTGATCGCTCCTATCTGCCCGGTCTGAAAAAACAGCTTGAACTTGGTGCATACCACCCCAAGCTGCTCAACGTGCACGGCGCTACCTGGACTATCGGAGCTTTTACCGGTCATTTCTTTGGTCTGCCTCTCAAACTCCCGGTTACAGGCATGCAAAAAAACAAATACAGGTCAAAAACCGGTTTTTTGCCCAACACCAGAAATATTTTTGATATCCTGAAGGAAAACGGCTACGAAACCGTGCTGCTCATCGGCAGCAACAGCAGATTTCAATCCAAGGATATTCTGTTTTCCGGGCATGGCCAGTTCAGGATTATGGACAGAGCTCATTTTGAAAACGCGGGTTGGAGCCTTAAAGAACATGGCGGCACCGGCTGGGGTTTCAATGATAAATTCGTTTTGCAGCGCGCTGCTGAGGAATACGAACGCCTGAAGAACTGCGGCAAACCCTTTGTGCTGTTTGTGGAAACTGTAGATACCCATTCTCCCGATGGCTACTGCCCGCCTGAGCTGCGCAGCTATAACGACATCAGAGATGCCATTGTTCAGTCTGACCGCAATCTGACCGAATTTTCCAAAATTTTTATGAAAGAGCCTCAGCCTAATCTGGTTTATGCTGTTCTGGGCGATCACACCTTTATGGGGAACCCTGAATTCCTCACTCCTGTAAAGGAACGCACTATTTACAATTTCTTTTACGGCGATTTGCCGTCCATCCCAGCTGCCAAACTCGAAGGCAAAATATCCGCCCTTGACATCGCCCCCACTCTGCTTCAATGCGCCGGCGCACGCTGGAACAGCAACAAGTTTGGTCTGGGCATCAGCCTGTTTTCAGATGAACCCTCTCTGCTGGAGCAATTCGGTAAAGAGGAGTTTAATCGCCTGCTGGGCCTGCCTTCAAAACTTTATTCCCAGTTCTATTAATGGTTCAAGCCCGCCTCTGCCCAAGGCCTCCGATCTGGAAAACCCCAAGATATTTCTCAGCTTGCCCCCATTGAAATTAATCATTATAAATGACTGGTAATTTTTGCGCTGATTATATCATAAGGTCAGGGCGCCATGCTTTATGAACTGAACACAACTGTAGATCTGCTTCTGGAACTATTCAACTATCTCGGCCTGTTCGCCTTTGCCATCAGCGGCGCCGCCGCCGGGATACGCAGGCAGGCCGACCTGTTCGGCATAGCCATACTCGCTTTTTCCGCCGCCTGCTTCGGAGGAATAATCCGCGATGTGCTGATAGGTTCTCTGCCCCCGGCCAATATCATGTCCTGGGAGCCTCTGGCCACCTCTCTGGCGGCCACTGCGGCTACAGTGCTGTTTTATCCTTATCTGGCGGAAAAATTCAATAACCCGGTGCAGGTGTTCGATGCCATTGGTCTGGGGCTATTCACCGTAATCGGGGCAGAAAAGGCCCTGGTTTACGGCGTTGGGCCGGTGTGGGCAGTTTTGCTGGGCATGGTCACAGCTGTGGGTGGAGGCATGGTGCGCGACATCCTTCTGGCTGAAGTGCCTTTTGTTCTCAAAGGAGAAATTTACGCCACCGCTGCCGTTGCGGGCGGGGCCATTGCTGTTGCGGGCTATGTCTGGCCGCTGACATTTCCCCCTCAATATACTATGGTGCTGGGGGCGGCTGTGTGCATTGTGCTGCGCTGCCTGACCATAAAATATCATTGGGGTATTCCCACCCCCCGCATCAGGCATAAATGATTCAGGCGACCTGCCTGTTCATATTATCTGACATGTGCTGTACAACCGAGGCAACAATTTACCGGCAGAGCTGAGTATTTTGCATGCCCGCGTGTTTTTGATACGGACGCTTTCAGCCCTGTTTTAATCCGTCACTGATACAAAAAATTTTCAGCCTTAAGATTTTCTTAAGCTATCTATGGTCATATTCAATCAACGGAACAACAAAAACTTCGGAGGTTAGTATGAAAAGAAGCATTCTTTCCCGCGTAAAGATTCTGAGTGCGGCCAGCGTTATGGGGGCCATGGCCATCCTGAGTGTAAATGTGGAAAACGCGGCGGCTCAGCTGCAAAACAACGCGCCCCAGGGCTTCAGCGGCCCATCCGCCGCCCCCAACACAGTGGCTCAGGCCAAGGAAATGTGGGATGACACCCACGTTGTCTTAAAGGGTAATATCATCCGCGCCCTCGGAGGTGAGCACTATACTTTTCGTGACCAGAGCGGTGAAATCACCGTGGAGATAGATCATGAAGACTGGCGCGGCCAGCAAATAACCCCGCAGGACACTGTGGAAATTTACGGCGAAGTGGAAAAGGATTTTGCCGAAGCTGTAAAGATTGATGTTGACCGGATAGTCAAGATTTAGCTTTCGTCAGGGGCATGCCTGCTTTAAACCGATATGCGGAAACACCCCCGGGCCGCATGGCTTAAAGTTATTGCCCCATGCTGACAGCGGCCTTTAAGGCTGCCCGGC
>JAFQMU010000085.1 GCA_017421085.1 Desulfovibrionaceae bacterium
CCCCGCCGCACAGAAGCTGAACCGGGCTGTATCCACCCCGCCGAGAATCGTGTGCACCTGATTTGGAGGCAGCCCCATTTCTTTCAGAAAAAAGCCGCTCATGCGGGAATTGGTGGCAATAACCGCATCTGCCATCCGCCTGTGCATAATCAGGTTAGGCAAATTGGTTTTAGGCAGACGCTGATCGCCCCGGGTGCGTACCAGCCCGAAGTTTTTCAGATCTTCCCGCAACAGGGCGCAGGCAATGAACCCTTCCCCCCGGTGACAGTTAATAATATCGGGCCTGAAATCTTTCACCAGCCTGCGCAGCTTCAGATACAAACCTGGAAAAGCCAGGGGATTTTTGCTGTTAAAAGGGAGAAAAACCGGCTTGAAACCAAATTCCTCAGCTTTTTTCCAGTTATCGGTATCGGGCAAAGTAAGCACCATGGTTTCATGCCCGGCTTCCTGCAACAGTTTTGCCAGCCACAGCCCATACCAGGCAGTGGCGTTGAACCAGCGGACGTTGACTATCTGAATTGTACGCATTGCATGTTTGTCGAATAATGTTTAAACTTTATTCAGGCTTAATTATCAAAGCATCAAAGAAATTTCCAGAATATTCAACGGACGGGGAACCTGGCTTACTGTATGGCAAAAGGCGCAAAACAAGCCCCGTTCAGGTACATTCGCAACCTGGAGGAAAATATGAACAAGGATATGGAACTGCTGAAGTGGCTTGAAGCTGTTTCCGATAATATCAAACAGATTGAAAGCGCTGCCATGAAAGCGCTGGAACAGGGAGATGCGGAAGAATATAAGCGGGGCATGAACGCCAAGGCCGTGTTTCTTGCCGAGCTGGAGAATGCAGCCGCCCCTCATCTTGAGGGAGTAAGCGAAAAAAGTTCAGCTCTGGTGCGTTCAAGCCTGAGCCGCTTCAGCGCCGGAGCCGCAACCGCTCTGGAACTCAACTCCATATTTTACATGTCTGCCCTGCTCTACCCCGACGAGCACCGCCCCGGCGACCCCAATAACTTTGAGCTGTTTGTAAACGAGGTGGCCGCAGGCATAAATAAATAAGACCTGTGCGGGCAGAACCAGGAAGGCGGACTTTCCGGGCCATCAGCAGACGCTCAGGCAGTATCCGGGCTGGGACTGTGTGTCCGCTTTAAATCATTAAGATTTAATTTGCACTCAGGCCAGCCAGCGCCAGTCATGCAGCTTGATGTCTATGCCGGGTATTCCGTTATAGGAATCAAGGCGGGAGCTGAAAGCTATCTGGATTTTTCTGCCTGCGCCGGTGAGCGGGAACTCCTGCGCCAGACGCCAGGCTTTCACCTGCAAAGAGATATTTGCTTTCTCATCGCAGAGGGTAAGCCGGGCATGAACGTTGCGATTGCCGAAATGAGAGATATTTTTGACCAGCAAGGGGGGAGAAATAAACAACGGCTCAGGATTTTTAATCCCAAACGGCTGCATCAGCTCCAGTTCGGCCAGATGAACGGCGCTTCCGGCAATATCAAATCCCGCCTCCGCATCGTAATGCAGGCTGGGCATGACAGGATTCGGACCAACCGCTTCAGTGATTTTCCGGAAGAAAGCTTCGCGAAAAGCCGCAAGCCTGGCAGGTTTGAGCGAAAGCCCGGCAGCCTGATGGTGCCCCCCGTAACGGTGCAGATGCTCTGAGCAGGCGGCAATGGTTTCATGCAGATTAAGCTCGCGAATGCTCCGCCCTGATCCTTTCAGAAAGTCGCCTTCATCGCAAAGCACAATGGTGGGCTTATAAAACTCTTCAACCAGCCGGGAGGCCACAATCCCAATTACCCCCCCGTGCCAGTGCGGGGCGTAAAGCACAAGACCGGGGCAGTGGCGCTGCTGTTCAGCCATTGCCAGGGCCTCTTTCAGGATGGTTTCTTCTTCTTTTCGGCGCTGAAGATTCATTTCATTCAGCCTTTCAGCCAGAGGCGTGGCCTGGTCAACAGTTTTTGCCAACAGCAAATCCAGAGCGATACCTGCGTGATCCAGACGCCCTGCCGCGTTGATGCGGGGGGCGAGGCTGAAGCTTATCTGACCGGCGCTGATGGCAGCGGAGGGCGAATATCCCGATACGGATTTAAGAGCGGCAATGCCGGGACGCCGGGCCTCATTTATAAGCAGCATTCCATTTTTTACCAGAATTCGATTCTGACCGGTGAGCGGAACAAGGTCAGCCAGAGTGCCGAGGGCCACCAGATCAAGAATGCTGCGGATATCCTGACC
>JAFQMU010000086.1 GCA_017421085.1 Desulfovibrionaceae bacterium
ATTGTAGTCGCGCGGCACGACCCGCCCCATGAAGTAATATTTGCCAAGGGCCGCCTTGGCCGGAAGATAGCCCGCCTCAGACGCCTCCTGCGCCATGCGCAGACCGGTTTCCACCGCCCGTTCATCACGCTGGTAAAGCAGGAGCTCCGCCAGCACGTACTTTCCCTCAACCACCCCGGCTTCGGCGGCAGCTTTAGCCCGCAAAGCGGCCTTTTCCACATTAATCGGCTCTCCTCCATTATAATAGTAGAGAGCGAGAGCGGCGTTGGCCGCAGCGTCGCCGGCAGCCGCAAGCTTTTCGGCAGCCTCGGCTTCAGCCGCCGAATTGATGGGCTTTACATCGCCGGGCATTACCGGCGCGGGCTCAGTGGCGTTTTGAGCCGCAGGCGCCGTCTCCTGCGCACTTTCCGCAGACGCTGCCGGTTCGCCATCCACCGCCGGCTTGGTAGCACTGCAGGCAGCGCTTAAAAGAATGGCGCTTAAACAAAGCATCTGTAAAATTCGTTTCATATAAACTCCAAATTGAAGCTGTTGTTCATTACCCCTCTGAGACCGAAAGCGCCTGGCACCATTTTCAAGCGGCAGCCCGGCTCCATACAGAGGCGCCCCGCATTTATAAAGAAACAGAACGACTATAACCTTAAATCAAACAATAGAAAAGACCAGGAGCAGTCATTTTCAGGATTATTAAGATAAAGTAAAAGGCCGAAGATTAGAAGCTTTTTTATTCACCATTCTTTCTGCCTGACCGGATATCTTTGCCTTTGCTATGTGCTTTAAATCACAAAATTTTAAGCTCATCTATTGACTAATTTGTAAAAGCAGGATAGCCAGAAGCAGGTGGATAAGGCTCGCTGGTCACAATTTCCTGCCCTTCACCATGCATTTTGCCGGCAAACAATCTGAATGATTTCACACATATGCTTTCGGGCCCGTTTACTTATGAAATGTGTTCGCATGTAAATCATCCGAAAGTTTGCAGCAATTTGACAGGGGGTTGCCTTAATTCTTTACGATACCGCCAGTTTGTCTTTGCAGGACAGGAGTGTCTTCCGTGGTATTTTACAAGCAACTTGTGAAATATTTCCTGAAGTTCATGTCCAAACAAAGGCAGAACAGCCGGAGATAAGAACAGGCTCCCGGTATTCCGACCCGGTCCGAAAGGTCAGAAAACCGTCATTAACTTGTTGACCGGCAATAAAAAATTTAACTGTTCAGAGGTGACTATGCTTAACGGCTTGGTTTTTGCCTGCATTGTGCTTCCCATTCTGGCGGCGCTGCTGGCGCTTATTTTCCGGGCCTGCGCAATCAGGAAAGCGCTGGTTATCGGAACCGGCGTTGTTCTGGCCCTTGCTTCTCTGGCTCTGGCCAAGGCCGGCTCCTTCAGGCTGGCTGCGGACACTATGCTGGGAATCAACGTAAACAGCCTGGTTATGCTGCTCGACTTTGCCCTGATGGCGGTAATTCTGATTATCGGTCTGCGCCTGACGAACTGGATTATCGTCTGCCTTGCCATTGCCCAGATTGCCGGCACACTTTATGTGGAGGGCTTTATCGGAGTGGGCAGCGGCGCGCCCTTCCTGCCTGAAATGGGAATTTTCGCTGACAATCTCTCTCTGGTAATGGTGCTGGTCATCTCTCTGGTCGGCTCGCTCATCTGCATTTACGGGCTTGGCTACATGCGGGTGCATGAAGAGCATCTGCATCTGGAAAAGTCGCGCCAGCCGCGCTTTTTCTTCTATATGCTCCTGTTCCTGGGCGCAATGAACGGCCTGGTGCTGTCCAACAATCTGCTCTGGGCCTTTTTCTTCTGGGAGCTGACCACCCTGTGTTCATTCATGCTTATCGGGCATGACGGGACAGATGAAGCCCGGCGCAACGCTACCCGCGCCCTGTGGATGAACATGCTGGGCGGCATGGCCTTTGTTTTCGGGATGATGATGCTGAAAAAAGCCGGGGCCGAGCTTTCCATGCTCACCCTGATTTCCAGCGGCAACTCCCTCTACCTTATGCCGATTGTGCTGTTCTGCTTTGCCGGGTTTACCAAGTCGGCCCAGGTTCCCTTCCAGAGCTGGCTTTGCGGGGCCATGGTCGCTCCCACCCCGGTTTCCGCCCTGCTGCACTCGTCAACCATGGTCAAGGCGGGCGTATTTCTGGTGCTGCGCCTGGCCCCCGGCTTTGAAGGAACCTGGTTCTCGGTGGTGCTGGCCATTTTCGGGGCGTTCACCTTCCTGGTTACTTCAGCCCTGGCGGTGGGGCAGAGCAACGGCAAAAAAATTCTCGCTTACTCCACCATCGCCAACCTGGGGCTGATTATCGCCTGCGCAGGCATTAATACGCAGGCCGCCATTGCCGCAGCAATCATGATTATTGTGTTTCATGCGGTTTCCAAGGCCCTGCTCTTCCTGTGCGTGGGCGCCATAGAGCAGCGCATAGAGTCGAGAAATATTGACGACATGCGCTCCCTCTATCAACTAATGCCCCGCACGGCGGTAATCACAGCCATAGGCATCGTGAGCATGATGCTTCCCCCATTCGGGATGCTGCTCGGCAAGTGGATGGCGATCGAATCGGCCCTGAACATGAACTTTGCCATGCCCATAGTCATCACCATGCTGGCCCTCGGCTCCGCGCTGACAGTGCTCTTTTGGGGACGCTGGGCCGGGATGCTGCTTGGCGCAGCCAACCCTAAGCCGGTTAGAGTGAGCGACAATCAGTCGTTTTCCATCAGCTTTGTGTTGATGGTGCTCACCATTATGGCTGTGCTTGCATCCCTGCTTTCGCCGCTGCTTTATGTTGCGCTGGTGCAGCCGGCCACGCTTGCGGCGGCCGATCCCGCAAGCGGCTACTCCATCTGGGGGGCGCTCGGTTCATTTTATAACAACACCGGCGCTTTTGCGGTTTACCCGCTGTTTATCGCCATTGCCCTCGGCTTCGCCTGGGCATTGCACGCAGCCAGGAAGGCGTCTAAAGTTGAGGGAACCGATCCTTTCCTCTCCGGGGCCAACGCCCGCAACGAGAACGGAGAGCCGGGCTTTATCGGCCCCATGCGGGAGGTAACCGCTCCGACCATGGGGAACTACTATCTGTCCAACATTTTCGGTGAGGGCAAACTGACTGGAACGGCCAATGCGGTTGCCATCACCCTGATTGCGCTCATGCTCGGAGGTGTAATGTGGAACTGAGTATCTTCACGATTTTAATCGCGTTGGTGTTGCTGTTGCTCTCGCCTCTGGCCGGAGGCTTTATAACCGGGGTTGACCGCCGCCTGACCGCCTGGCTGCAGTCGCGCTACGGTCCGCCCCTGGTGCAGCCCTTCTACGATGTGCTCAAGCTGCTGGGCAAGGCCCCCATGATTGTCAACTCATGGCAGGTGCTGTGCGCCTATATTTACCTTGTATCAGCCGTAGTGGCCCTGTTCATCTTTTTCATGCAGGGAGACTTGCTGCTCATCTTCTTTGTCGTGACCGTAGGCGCGGTGGCTCAGGTGGTAGGGGCCATGACTGTAAACTCTCCCTTCGGGCAGACCGGGGCCCAGCGCGAACTTTTGCAGATGCTGGCCTATGAACCCCTGCTGGTTATGGTGTTTGTGGGCATGGCCAAGGCGGCCGGCAGCTTCAACGTTTCCGACATCATGAATGTTGAGGAACCGCTGCTCTTCTCTCTTCCGCTTCTGTTCATCGCCATGGTTATCGTCATGCTGATCAAGCTGCGCAAATCTCCTTTCGATATTTCCAGCTCCGGGCATGCCCACCAGGAAATTGTCAGCGGCGTTCATACCGACTATTCCGGCCCGCAACTCGCCCTGCTGGAAATAGGCCACTGGCTGGAAGTGGTGCTGCTTCTGGGTATTACCGCCCTGTTCTGGACCTCACAGACCACAACCTTTATCGGGGTGATTCTGATTATTGTCGAAACTTACTTTGTAGAAATTCTCATCGACAACATCTCCGCCCGCATGACCTGGAAGTGGATGCTGCGCACCTCGCTCTGCACCGGCATGGTGCTGGCTCTGGTGAACATTTTCTGGCTTTATTACTAATGACAACAGGAGACTGCATCATGGGTCTTTTAAATAATCTTATAAACAAAAGCCGCCTGAAGTCGCCTTGGGTGGTGCACTACGACTGCGGCTCATGCAACGGCTGCGACATAGAAGTGCTGGCCTGCCTCACTCCGGTGTATGACCTGGAACGCTTCGGCATAGTGAATGTGGGCAACCCCAAACATGCCGATGTGCTGCTCGTTACCGGCACGGTAAATAAACGCAATAAGGCCGTTCTGAAAAATATTTACGACCAGATGCCCGAACCCAAGGCCGTGGTGGCCATAGGCACCTGCGGCATGAGCGGCGGCATGTTCCGCGAATGTTACAACGTGGTTGGCGGCGTTGACAAGGTCATCCCGGTTGATGTCTATGTTCCCGGGTGCCCGGCCAAGCCTGAGGCAATAATCGACGGAGTGGTCAAGGCGCTGGAACTGGTCAAGGCAAAGCTGGAAGGCAAGGCTCCCCAGTCCGACGCCGCCCCTGCAGAACCTGCGGAAGGCAAACCTGAAGAACCCAAACCCGAAATTGATGCGGCCTGAGCCCAATGCGCCCGCATCATTTCCGAGGACAAGTATTATGATCGTTTTGGAAAATGTAACCGAAGTCAGCCTGGACAATGTGCGCGAAGAGGTCGCCGCAGCAATTGAGCAGGGCTGGCGTTTCGTGACCATAACGGCTGTGGACCTGAACGAAAATGAATTTGAGTTCATCTATCATTTCCACAACCCGGAATTTGAAATAAAAAATCTGCGCCTTACCTTCCCCAAGGGAACAGTGGTTCCATCTGTTTCAGGCGTGCTTTTCTGCGCCCTGCTGGTGGAAAACGAAATCAAAGACCTGTTTCATATTGATTTTGAAGGTCTGGCGCTTGACTATAACGGCACCTTCTACACCAACGTGGATGAGCTGGAAGAAGGCGAACGCATGATTGCTCCCTTCGCCACCTTCACCACTGTGCAAAAAAACAAGGACTAGGGTGAGAACATGTCCAGAACAATAATCCCGTTTGGCCCGCAGCACCCGGTGCTGCCTGAGCCGCTGCACCTGAAGCTGGTGGTGGAAGATGAAATAGTCAGCGAGGTTATTCCCAATCTGGGATATGTGCACCGCGGGCTGGAAATGCTCTCCCGGGTGCGCGACATGCACCAGATGATTTATGTGGTGGAACGGGTATGCGGCATTTGTTCATGCCTGCACGCCCTTGCCTACTGCCACGCCCTGGAAAAACTCTACGGACTGGAAGCGCCCCCGCGGGCCCGCTATCTGCGCATAATCTGGGGCGAGCTGCACCGCATGCACAGCCATCTGCTCTGGCTCGGCCTATACGCAGAATCGTTCGGCTTTGAAAGTTTGTTTCTCGCTTTCTGGAAAGTGCGCGAACGGATCATGGATATCATGGAAGCCACTGCGGGTAACCGGGTGGTCATATCCACCAATATCATCGGCGGAGTGCGCCGTGATATCAGCCCGGAAAATCTGCGCTGGATCATGAACGAAATGGATCTGGTGGAAAAGGAATTCCGGCAGCTGATGAGCACCATGCTCAAAGACTACACTGTGGAATCGCGCACCCGCGGCAAAGGTTATCTGTCCAAGGAAGATGCCTATGCGCTTGGCGCCTGCGGCCCCACACTGCGCGGCAGCGGCTGGGCCATTGACTCGCGTATGCTTGAATATGACGCACTCAAAGACTTTTCCTTCGAGCCGGTAGTTGAGCATGACGGCGACTCATACGCCCGCGGCGTGGTGCGCTTCAAGGAAGTTTTGCAGTCCATCGGCATTGTGCGCGAGTGCATCTCCAAAATTCCCGACTCAGAACTGTCCGTCCCGGTAAAAGGCAACCCCCCGGCGGGGGAGGCATGGTCCAATGTGGAACAGCCGCGCGGCGAGCTGCTCTATTATGTGAAGAGCGACGGCACAAAGAATCTGCCCCGGGTACGTATCAGAACTCCAACCTTCGCCAATATCCCGCCGCTGCTGGTCATGCTGAAGGGCTGTGAACTGGCGGATGTTCCGGTAATCACCCTGAGCATTGACCCCTGCATCAGCTGCACGGAAAGATAAGAGGGGAAAGAACTATGTACATGACTAAAAACGTGCTGAGAAACCTGTTCAAAAAAAGCGCAACCCGGCTTTACCCACTGGAAAAGCGCGAAATTTTTGAAAATGTGCGCGGCGCTCTGGATATTGAAATTGACAAATGCATCTTCTGCAGGGCCTGTCAGCTGCGCTGCCCCTCCCAGTGCATCACGGTAGACAACAAGGCCGGCACCTGGACTCTCGATCCCATGGCCTGTGTGGTCTGCGGGGTGTGCGTTGCCGTATGCCCCAAAAAATGTCTGCATATCGGCAAACAGTATCGCGCCCCTTTGCTGGAACGCGGCCTGATTACTCATCAGGGAACTCCCCGCGTACCCAAACCAAAGGCCGCGGCAACAGCCCCTGTCGTTCCGGCGGAACAGAACGCCGAAGCCGAGGTACAAAAAGCAGCAGTCGCAACGCCTGCCCCGGTAAACACTGAAGCGGCAACGCCTGAAATTTCAGAAACAGTCGCTGAAAAACCTGTGGAAGCCGATATTTCTCAGGCTGCCGCTGCCGCGCCGGAAGCGGTTGAAAAGCCGGAAGCCACCGGGACGGAAATTGAGACAAATGCGGAACAAATTCTGGAAACCCCGCAGGCAGAATCGGAAAAAACCGAGGTAAAGCCTGACGACGCGGAGCAGAAAAAAGAAGATTTGTCTGCGTAGCTTGACTTTAAAACGCCCGCTCGACGTTGACGGCAAAGTAAATTACGCCTGCGGCTGCACAACGGCGGCGTTTTACTCGTCAGGCTGTTGAACATTTTCAAAAATGCTCTAAAACAGTCTTCACATACGATAAGATATTGCAGCAGTAAGAGGAGGTCAAAAGACCTCCTCTTGTATATTCAACAATTGATTTGGAATTATCATGCGACCAGAAACCGGACAAGGGTTGCTTCGTTCTCCGTTTGCGTTACAAACTCTCTTATAAAACAGCAATCATATCCTGCCCCGCCCATCTCAGCGAGGTCTTGTCTTGCGCATGGCGCTTAAAATCTGCATGGCCAGATCTTTATCATAATATTGCCTTGCCAGTTCGGCTGTGCGCAGAATCTGACGGTCATCGGCCAACCCAAGCTCGATGGCCCGACAGCACTGAGGCAGCAGCTCGGCCTCAATGCCGCATGCAGCCGCGCACTCCAGCATAAAATCAAGCACCGCCGACCCAGGCGCCTTTTCCCAGGCCATGCCGGCCAGCTCAAGGGCTGTGTTGGGAAAAGTATCGGGCGTCTGTTTGAGAAAACCGGGGCTGAAAATATAGCCAAGGGCGGCATAGATTCGGGCCATAAAGAAAAGCAGGGCCGCCTGGGCCTCCGTTTCCGGCAAAGCCCCAATTCTTTCCCGAAAAACCGACAGGGCAGCGGCGCCCATTCCCGGCATTTCTCCCTGTACTGAGGCCAGCCCGACCAGACCTTCGGCCAGAGCGTCACCGGCTTCTTTGATTTTTCCTTCCTGAAGCAGAAGCAGGGCCAGTTTGCTTTGCGGAAAAAAGATATAACCCTTTTCCGCTGCCTGGGTGTAAAACTGCGATGCCGCTTTCTTCCGACCTTCCCTGGCATGGATGTCGCCCAAAATGAAAGCGGCCCTGGCTCCGACCTTGTCCGGAGTTTCGGCAAGTTTATTCAGGCCGGCTACGCTTTTGCGGAACGCCCCCCCGAAACGCTGACAGAAAATATAGTGGGCGTAAGCCTCGGCGCACTGGCGCGTATGGATATCAGCCCGCGGGTTAGAGGCTGTTCCGTTACGGATATGCCCAAGAAATTCGCCCGCCCTCACCCGGCTGGTATGCCCGGCCCGGCAGGCCTCCTGCCCGGCGCGGGCAATGGCTTCATGGCTTGGAAAATCATCAAGAATGCAAGCAATGCGGCTGACAATATTGTCAGGGGTATATGTGAGCAGATGCTTCCCATCGACAAAAAATCTGTCAACCCCTTCACCGCCTGCTTCAGTAAGTACAAGGGCCCCGGCGGCCATTCCCTGTAAAACCCGCAGGGTCAGCCCGCTGAACAGATTCTCGTTAAGCACGATTTTTGAGCGGGCGAAAATGTTCTGCATTTCGTCTCTGGAGATACCCTGGGCCTGATGCAGCCGGTAGTGCAAAGAAAGCAGACGGATCAGGTTATTCCGCTTTTTACGCAAAGATGAAGTTCTTCCCACAAAACTGATTTCGTATTCCTTTGCCTGCGGGCCCCTGAAACAGGACTCAGAGATACAAAGCGGCAGCCAGACGGCATTGATGCCGCGCCGGGCCAGAGTCTTCACTGAAGAGAGCTGGTCAACAAAGACGTCATCCATCAGCGGCAGCAACTCGCTCAGCCAGAATTCATTGATGCTGGAATCAATACACCAGGCCGCCAACCGGTAAGGGCAGGCATGCAGATCGGGGGGCACAGGAAGCGAGCTGCCGTAGAGCTCCATTAAAACCAGGTCCGGCTCCGGGCACACCGCCGCAATCTGCTCAGCAGCGGGAATA
>JAFQMU010000087.1 GCA_017421085.1 Desulfovibrionaceae bacterium
ATGCATACCCTGACATGAACGAGATTAAATCAGCCGTAGGAAAAGTAGCCGCACGTTCCTGGTTCCTGCCCTGCCGCGATTGCGGGCTGCGGGCAGGATCGGTTCAGAGCGGCAATACCGCTCTTCTGGGAGCCGTGTGCGCATCCGGGCTGCTGCCCTTTGGGGTTGACGCTCTGCGTGAAGGCATAAGGAAATTCCTTCCTACCAAACTGGTGGAGGTAAACCTGGCCGCTTTGGAAAACGGCATTCAGTATATCAGCTGAAATCCTGCTGCAATGAAAATGGAAAAGCGCGGATGCTCTGCTTCTGCGCTTTTTCAGGTTTTACTGCAGAGGATGCAGGCCTGCCTGAAGTCATGGAAAATACATTGATGAGCAGGCTGTGCGGTGGTTAACCTCAACCTGTTAAACGGACTTAAGGTGCGGCTGCAATCCTTTCTTTATTTCCCTCAGGAAATGCGGTATAAAAAAGATTTGGCTGTACGGGGACTGAACAGGACAGTGGTTTTGAGTATCTGGGTCCGGTTGTTTTACAGAATTCAAGGCTTCAGGTCAGAAGGTCAGGCATTCCAATGAGATTTGATGATTTGCTCCGGTTTCTGACTGCTTCCAGGGGAAGCTCCATCAGTGTCGGCCGCGGCGGAAGCGCCGGCATGGCCATGCTGGCCTGCCGCCTGATTGAGGCCGGCCGGCCGGTTGTGGTGCTCGCGGCAAATGTTGAGCAGCGTCTTGAACTGGCCTCCCTTGCCCATCTGTTTACCCCCCATATTTCAAAAGAAGAAAGCAACCCGACCTGCGCCGTATGGGAACAGCCCTTCATTGCTTTGCCTTCTCCCCGTCCCGGAGTGTTAAACCGGGCTGACTCTGCTTTGCGTATGGGCGGCCTGTTCGCTGTTCACTCTGCGGAAAGGGCGTTCGGCCTGCTGACCGGGGTGGACAACCTTCTGCTCAAGGCCCCGCCGCGCAATTTTTTTGCGCATAATAGTCTTTCAGTAAAGGTGAATGACGAACTTGCCCAGGATTTTCTGATTTCCATGGCCGCAGACTGGGGCTATGCCAGAACCCCCATGGTTACTCAGCCCGGAGAGTTTGCAGTGCGCGGCGATATTCTGGATATTTTCGCTCCCGGTTATTCTCATCCCCTGCGCATGGAGTTTTTTGGCGACAGCGTAGAGCAGATACGCCTGTTTGATGTTTCTACGCAGCGCTCAGTAGGGGTGAGGGATGATGTTACCCTGATTCCGCCTTCACATCTGCTTATGGGCGCGGAACAGATCGAAGCTGCTCAGGAATATTGGCGACGCCTGACCCGTACGGGCGCAATTTCCGAAACTCTCGCTGCGCATTTGGAAGCTGAGGCGCGGCGCAACTCGCTTCCCCCCACGCTCATGCCGGGTCTTTATTATGAACAGGCCAGCAGTTTGTTTGCCTGGCTGCCTTCCAATACCATTTTTATCTGCCCGTCTTTTGATGAGCTGAACAACGGGGTAGAAACTATAAGGGAGGTTTGGAGCTGCGCCGCTTTGAAACACGGGGAGACGCAGAATGATGGGCTGATTCAGCCTCCGGAGTTGGTTTTAAGCTCCTTCGGCATAGGGAAAGAGCTGGCAGGGCGGACCAGAGTTTTCTTTGAAGAATTGCCTGTGGAGGGAGGGGGGAGACAGCGGGATTGCCACAGGCGATGCTTCCCGGATAGATTTGCCGGAACGGCGGTTACATAGCTTCAGCGATATTTTCCCGCTTCCATCTGATTTGGAGCGCCCCTGGAATCGTTTTGTTGAGCAGCTTCGGCAGTGGCAGCAGCTTGGAAAGACCCTGATTCTCTCTTTTGCAAGTCAGCGCAGCCGCAGGAAATTTCTCGCTCTGGCCATGCAGGACGGCCTTTCTTTTGCAGAGGAGCTTAACCCCGGCTGCCCCGGGCTTTACGCCCTTATTTCGCCCTGGCGGCAGGGCGCTGAGTTGCCGTGGGCCAACACTTTGGCGCTCGGTGAAGATGTCATTCAGCCCAGGAGGGAGCGGCGCAGAGTAAAAAGCAGAGCATTCACGGGGCTGGAGCGCTATGATGGTCTGAAGCCTGGTGATCATCTGGTGCACCGCGATTTTGGCATCGGGCGTTTTGAGGGGCTGCATAATCTCAAACTTGGGGATTATCACGCTGATTTTCTGCTGCTTATTTATGCTGATGATGCAAAATTTTACCTGCCGGTAGATCGCCTTTCGCTGGTGCAGCGTTTTAAGGGAGCGGACGGGCTTGTTCCTCCTCTTGATAAACTTGGGGGAAGCTCCTGGCAGACCAGCAAGAGCCGTGCTCAGAAAGCCGTTGAACAGATTGCTCAGGACCTTGTGGAGATGTACGCATGGCGCAGGCTGGCAAAAGGATATAGTTACGGCCCGGTAAATGAGCTGCTCAGCGAATTTGAGGCTTCGTTCGGTTTTGAGGAAACGCCCGATCAGGCCCGGGCTATCGAAGACGTTCTCGATGATATGGATCGCCCGGAGGCGATGGATCGTCTGGTTTGCGGAGACGTGGGCTTCGGCAAAACCGAGGTGGCTCTGCGGGCTGCTTTTCGAGCTGCTGCAGCTGGAAAACAGGTGGCCCTGCTCTGTCCGACCACTGTTCTTGCAGAGCAGCACTATAAAACTTTCAACAACCGTCTGTCGGGTTTTGGGCTGAATGTCGGCCTGCTTTCCCGGTTTGTTTCCCGCAAGGAGCAGCAGGCCGTTCTGGATAAGGCCGGCAAAGGCATGATAGACGTTCTTATCGGCACTCACCGTCTGCTCTCAGGGGATGTGAAGCTCCCCAATCTCAGCCTGTTGATTTTGGATGAAGAGCAGCGTTTTGGAGTGCGGCATAAAGAAAAGCTCAAACAGTTCCGAAAAAATATCGATGTGCTTACGCTCTCTGCCACGCCCATTCCCCGCACCTTGCAGCTTTCCATCGCCGGTTTGCGCGGGCTGTCGATTATCGAAACCGCTCCCCCTGAACGCAAACCGGTGCTGAGCAGTGTGGTAAAGCGTGAAGATGATTTGCTGGCCGGGGTAATTGCCCGCGAGCTTGAACGTGACGGTCAGGTTTTCTGGGTGCACAACCGGGTGCAGGGCATAGAGCGGATAGTTGATTATGTGCAGAAGCTGGCCCCGGCGGCAAAAATCGGCCTGGCCCACGGCCAGATGCCGGAGCGTCAGCTCGAAGAGAGTATGCGCAGATTCTGGAACGGCGAAACTCAGATTCTGGTATGCACGGCCATTGTTGAATCGGGACTTGATTTCCCGAGGGCGAATACGCTGGTTGTAGACGGCGCTCAGATGTTCGGCCTGGGGCAGCTTTATCAGCTGCGGGGCAGGGTGGGGCGCTCCGACCGTCAGGCTTACGCTGTGTTCGTGGCTCCTCAGGAAATAAGCGGTAAGGCCGGACAGTTCCGGGCATTTCGAGAACGCCTGCGGGTAATTCTGGACATGGATTATCTGGGCGCCGGTTTCCATGTGGCAATGGAAGATCTGCGCATCCGCGGGGCGGGCAATATTCTGGGTGAAGCCCAGAGCGGACATATGGCCAGGGTAGGTCTGGAGCTTTATCTGGAAATGCTTGAAGATGCTGTAAACCGGCTGCGCGGCGACAAACAGCTGGAGGTAAAGGAAACAGAGCTTTCCATCGCTGTTCCCGCCTTGATTCCCGCCAATTATATCGCCGATTCCGGAGAGCGGCTGAATTATTACAAGGCCCTGTCCTCAGCGCCGGATGCCCGGTCGCAGCAGGATGTGGAGCTGGAAATTCGCGATCGTTACGGGCCTCTGCCAGAGGAACTTGTCAACTTTATTTCCATTCTTGGGCTTAAACGTTTTTTGAGCCAGTTGCAGGTTGTAAAGGCAGATATATTTGAAAACAGGGTGAAACTGGTCTGGATGGCGGCAAGTCATGCGCTTGACCCTGAACAGTTTGTGCAATGGGTGGCATCACGGCCTGAGCGGGCCAGGGTGCTTTCACAGAACGCTCTGGAATATGCCCTTGATATGAGTCTGCCCCTGTCGGAACGCCTGCTGGCCGTGTGCAACGATATGCGCGGCCTGCTGAGTGGAGGCCATGGCTGAAAGGCTGTATTCTACTTTACACGGCCGCTTCAGGCCCTGAGTGACAAATAGAAAAAGGAAAGTGCTGGTTCTGCATGATAACAACTGGAATTTTCAGAATATCGATTCTTCTGCTGTTCTGCGTTTTGGCCGCAGCCTGCGAAAAAAATGAACCGGGCGTGGTGGCTGTAATAAATGGAGAACCTGTGACCATGCGCGAGTTGCAGGCAAGACATGATTTGGATCATATGTCATGGTCGGGGCAATTCATTCCTTCAGCTGAAGAGCTGCAAAGTCAGTATGGCGATTCTCTTGTTCTGCTCATTGTCAATCATCTGGTTATGCAGGAACTGGAAGAGCTTGAGCAGTCTGTAAGCGATGAAGAGCTGCGTCTTGCCGAAAAGGAAATCAGGGGCGGCTATGGTGATGAAGAATTCATTTCAATTTTGGAAGATGAAGCCATTGACCTTGAGATGTGGCGGATTTTTTTGCGTCAGCGTCTGAGCATGCAGAAATTCATGCAAACGGCGCTGCGGGCTCAGGTGAGCATAAGCCCGGAAGAAGTTTCAGCATATTATGAGCAGAATATTGATGAGTTCAGGCTGCCTGCCCGCTATCATTTCTGGGAGTTGGAAAGCTCTTCTGAATCAGACCTCGCTGAATTTATAAAAGCCAGGGAAAAAGCCGGACTTGACCCAACTGAAAAATTGCCTTCAAATATTCGGATGCGTGAGGTGCGCTTGCGCAAGGACCGGCTTACGCCTGAATGGGTGGAGATTCTGAAAAATTTGGAACCTGGGCATTTCTCCAAAGTTTTTGCTGTCAATAACGAGTTTGAAACGGTTTTTCTGCTTGAAATTCTGGAGCCGTCTGAACTCAGCATGGCACAGGCCTATCCTCTGATAGAGCGAAATCTGGTAGAGAAGAATCTGGAAACCGTGTTTGAAAACTGGCTGGCAGAAAGGATTGCTCAATTGGATATCCAAATCGCCTCGAGTCTGGCGCATGTCTGGATTCCTTATCGTCTTGCTCCCGACAACGCCACCTCTCCGGCCGATATGCCCTGGACCTGGGTGGAAGAAGATTTCAGCCCTGATTTGGAAATTATAGATGAGAAAGAGGGCGAAACAAGCGGTCTTGAGTCTGAGGAGTAACTCAGAACTAAGGCGCTATGCAGTAAGGCCTGCCTCCGGCTTCACATCCGTCCTGTAAGCCGGTGAGCCGAATGATCGGGATAGCGCCGGGAGGTCTAAGCTGTTTGAGCAGCTGTAAATTCTGTTTGCATAGCAAGGAAATCTTGTGCTATGTATTGCTCAGGTCACAATTAATATTGTAGAATTTTTCAAGATAATCTTTAAAAACGCGTTGGGCGGCCTGCGCCCTATGGATATCACGTTTGCCAGGGGGAAACAGTGCGCTTTTTATTTCAATTTTCATTAGTTTGTCTGTTCATGGGGCTGGCGGCTTCTGTTGCCTTGGCTCAACATAAATCCATGGCGGTCAGCGGAGTTGTCGCTGTGGTTAACGGTGAAATGCTGAGCTTGCAGGATTTGCAGCGTCAGTGCGGCCCTGAAATAGCACGCGCCAAAATTAACCGTAACGACCCTCAGGCGGATGGCAAAATTCTGGCTATTCAGCGGAAAGTGCTTGAAAGCATGGTTGTAGACAAATTAATTTCCCAGGAGGCGCAGCGTCTGGGAATTAAGGTGTCCGATGCAGAAGTCGAAGCCCAGATTCAGCAGATTCTTGAACAGAATAAAATCGACATGCCCACCCTGGAGCGCTCCCTGATGGCCCAGGGGCTGAACATTACCTTTCTGCGCGACCGCATCAGAAATAATCAAACCAACAGCCGGCTCATGCAGGTAATGGTAACGCAGAAGGTGCTGGTTCCCGAGGCGGATATTGAGCGATATTATAATGAACATCCAGGTCAGTTTATGAAAGATAAAGTGGTGACCTTGGAAGTGATTATTTTCCCTCCCCACATGCATTCCGATGTAGCAGGTATTGTGAAGAAAATTAAAAACGGATCTCTCAGCTTTGAAAAAGCGGCCAGGAGTTATTCTGTCGGGCCTGAAGCCAAGAATGGAGGCAAAATTGGAGCCGTTGACTGGGAGAATATATCGCCGCTTTGGCGTCGCGCTTTAGACGGCGTTAAGGTGGGCGGGCTTACGCCCGTATTCCGGATAGAAGAGGCTGAAGCCATTATCAAGCTTGTTGCTGAAACGCAGGGCGAACCGAAAACTCTGCGTGAAGCCGAGGCTGAGATTGAGCGTATTCTTAAAGAACCGCTCATTCAGGAGCGCTTCAAAGAATATACGCAGCAGTTGCGGAATAAAGCGGTAATTGACGTGCGGCTTTAACCATTGATTATGCATGCTGTATCCGTTTGCTACGGAAACCTGTGGAGTTTGAACAGCTGTTGCACAGGAGGATTCTGTGTCTTTTGAAGATTTGGGAGCAAGACTCCGTGAATTAAGACAATCTCGCGGTTATCAGCTGGAAGATGCCGCTAAGCAGATAAAGCTTTCTGAACGAACCTTGGCCAGTATAGAAGAGGGCCGACAGAACGATTTGCCCCACACTGTCTATGCCAAGGGATTTGTGCGCACATACGCCAGATTTCTGGGGATGAGCGATGAGGAGATAACTGAAGGCCTGGCAGACGCCTTCCCCATGGAGGAAGAAGATAATGTCGCCCCCATTAAAGTGCTGCATCAGCCGAAAAGGCAGAAGGGTACCTGGGGCACTCTGGTTATTCTGTTCATTCTGGCTGCGCTGGCTGTGGGAGGGTGGTTTCTTTACAGCAATGTCTTCAGCGAAAATAATGAACCGCCGGCAGCTCCAGCAGTACAAAGCAGTTCTGAGTCAGATGAAGATGATGCCAGATCCCGGCTGGCTGCTGCCGAGGTTCCTGAGGAAGTGGTGGGTGAGGCTGCGCCTTCTGCCGGGAGTAATGAAGTTCCTGATACTGATGTTGCGGTGAATGCAACTGAGGAGCCTGTCAATACTGCCCTGGAGGCGGCTGACAACTCAGATGTGACAGGACCCATCTATTTCGAGTCGGGAAGCGATGCAAAGGAAAATGAGCTTGGACGGGCCCAGCCCAGCGTGACTTCTCCCGGTAAGAAACATCGGGTGGTAATTACAGCAACGCAGGAATGCTGGATTAAGGCTATCACTGATAAAGGCGATGAGCGTCCATTCAATCTTCCAAAAAATCAATCGAGCGTATTTACATTTGACAAGTTTCTCAAGCTGCGCCTGGGCAATGTAGCTGGGGTAAAAATTCGTTATAACGGCAGAGATTTTCCTGTTCCTCCCGGGGCAAACACCAGAGATTTGGTATTCCCTCCGCAATACAAGCGGAGTACGGGGAGCGCGCTCCTTTGCCCAAGCTATTTACAGGCAGGTTTTTGACGGCAGTAAAATAATCTTGCCGGCAGCTTAAACAGCAATTTTAGCTCCCGTTACAGCAGTGAGCTGTCTGTGTAGTCAGATTTAAATTGCCGGAGGATGGGCGGGCATGGGGTCGTAGTTCTGACAGAATGACTGGTAAATCGAATGGATTTTTCCGATAAAGCCCTGATTTTTAAATTGGGCAAATTCAGGGAGGCCGATCTCTGGGTGCGCATGCTTTCTCCTTCCCGGGGAATATATACGGCATTTGCCTTTGGAGGAAGTCGGAGTATCAGGAGATTCTGCGGTTGCCTTGATCTGCTGAACACTGTGCAGGTGCGGGTAGAGGCTTCTCGTACCAAGGAATATATGGTACTGGGCGAGGCCTCTTTGCTGGCCTGCCCCAACCGGCTGCGCACTGATTTGGGGCGGCTGGGTATGGCTGTAAACTGCCTGAAATTTATGGAAGCTTTTAATGTTTCTTCAGACAGCGCCCTGGTTTCATATAAATTGGTAAGAGATTTGCTTGATTTGCTGGACAGCGAGGTCTCTCCCCCTTCGCTCCTGCCTTCTTTGTTCCGGTTCCGATTTGCCGCTTTGCAGGGGTTTGCACCGCATATACATTCATGCCGTCTGTGCGGGTTTACTTTTTGTCGAAGCTCTTATTTATATTTTCAAACGGCTGAGGGAGGGACGCTTTGTGCAGCATGTGTGCACAAATCTCGGCCCGGCCCTTGTGTGCGTTTGGGGCCCGAGGCTCTCTCTGCTTTGCAAACTGTGCAGACGCAGCAGCCCCGGGACTGGAGCTCCCTTGATTTCAACGGTGAAGTTAGGGCCCAATGCGCTGAGGTTATCGACGGCTTTATCCAATACCATGTAGGCTTGGTGTGGAATGGAGGGTATTTCCGGAGAGTTTGATGAAGAGCTGTATCCACCGGTAAATTGCAGTTTTGGCTGCTTTTGTATTTCTATTTGAGAAAACAGGGGCATCTTCAAATTCTTATGTTTTTTAGTTGTTTTATTCCTGTTCCCGCTGTATAAAACTTTTTTGTGAGATGGCTCCGGTCTGTCCGCAAAAAGCTGGAAAGCCGTTCAGGCTGCGGGGCAGCATGGCGTTGCCTTATGCGCGCTGTGCAGTTGAACAATTTAAAAGTCAGGTTGTTTTCAGGGTGCAGTTGCCTTTAGGTCTTATTGACTGAGGGGCTCGGGCCTGTCGATGTAAAACAGTCAGTTTTAAAACGCCGTGCGGCGGTCAGCATTTCTGTAAATCGGACGCCGGGCAGAGCCCGGCTCATCTATCATAGTTATCTTGCAGATTGAGGTAAGCGATGTACTTTCAAGATTTGATCATCACTTTGGAAAAGTTCTGGGCCAGCCGCGGCTGTGTGGTTCATCAGCCCCTTGATGAAATGTGCGGGGCGGGCACCTTCCACCCGGCCACCTATTTGCGCTGCATCGGGCCTGAGCCTTGGAACTCGGCCTATGTGCAGCCCTCGCGTCGCCCCGGCGATGGTCGCTATGGTGAAAACCCAAACCGTCTGCAACACTATTTCCAGTATCAGGTTATTTTGAAGCCTTCACCCGCAGATGTGCAGGATCAGTATCTTGACAGTTTGCGGGCCATAGGGCTTGACCCCGCCGAGCATGACATCCGCTTTGTAGAAGATGACTGGGAATCTCCCACCCTGGGAGCCTGGGGGCTTGGCTGGGAAGTGTGGCTCAATGGTATGGAAGTAACTCAGTTTACCTATTTTCAACAGGCAGGCGGCATTGAGCTTTCTCCCATCAGCGCTGAGCTGACTTATGGACTTGAACGTCTGTGCATGTATCTGCAACAGAAAGATTCAGTTTATGACCTGATGTGGAATGAAAACGTGACTTACGGTCAGATTTATCATCAAAACGAAGTAGAGCAGTCAAAATTTAATTTTGACTACAGCAATCAGGAAATGCTGCTGCGTCACTTTGATGATTATGAAGCCCAGGCCAAGGCCCTTTGCGAAGAGGGGCTGCTCTGGCCTGCCTATGATTTTACAATGAAGTGCTCACATACCTTTAACCTGCTTGACGCCCGCGATGCCATTTCCATTACTGAACGCATGGGTTATATTTTGCGGGTGCGGGCTTTGGCCTCCAACGTGGCCCGCCTTTATGCAGAGCAGCGTGAGAATATGGGATACCCTCTAATCAGGAAATAAGGCGGAGTTAGAAATGGCAGATTTTATTTTAGAAATTGGTACAGAGGAAATCCCTTCCCGTTTTCTGACCGGAATGGAGGAAGACCTTGTTCAGGCCTGGAAAAAAACTTTGGATGAGCATGTTCTTGAATATGAAATGCTTGAAGCCGCTTCCACTCCGCGCCGGGCTGTAATCAGCATTAAAGGTCTGGCTGAAATTCAGCGCGAAAGTGAAGAGATTGTGCTTGGCCCGCCCCTTCGGGTAGCCTATGGCGCTGATGGCGCTCCTACCAAGGCCGCAGAAGGCTTTGCCCGCACTCAGGGAGTAAAGCTGGAAGATTTGTTTACCGAAAAGAATGAAAAAGGCGAATATCTGGCTGCCCGCATTCGCAAGGGCGGGCGCAAGGCCAGTGACATTCTGGCAGAGGTTGCCCCCCAAATTATCAGCGGCTTGTCTTTCCCCAAGCGGATGCGCTGGGGGTCAAGCTCTTTTCAATATGCACGCCCAATCCACTGGATTGTGGCTCTGCTCGATGATCAGGTCGTTGAGTTCAGCGTGGCCGGCATTAAATCCGGGCGCCATACCAGAGGGCACCGTGTGCATTCAAGCGGCGAAATTCTTATCCCGGCAGCCAGCGATTATTTTAAAGCGATTGCGGAGGAAGGAGCCGTTACTCTGCGCTCTTGCGAGCGACGCAGGATAATCTGTGAGCAGGGCGATGCTCTTGCTGCTGCCCTCGGCGGCAGGGTGCTCTGGAATGATGATCTGCTCACTGAAGTGCAGGGGCTGTGCGAGCACCCTGTGCCGATTATCGGCGACATTCAGCCCAAATATCTGGAGCTGCCCCGGGAGGTGCTGCTCACCAGCATGGAAACCCATCAGAAGTGCTTCGGCCTTGAAGATGAAAACGGCAGATTGCTGCCGCATTTTCTTACGGTATTGAACATTGACCCCAAAAATATGCAGACAGTGAAGCAGGGCTGGGAGCGGGTGCTCACCGCCCGCCTGGAAGATGCCCGTTTCTTTTGGGAAACCGACCTGGCTGTGCCTTTTGATGACTGGCTGGCCGCGCTTGACGACGTTATTTTCCTGGCTCCGCTGGGAAGCATGGGGAACAAGACCCGCCGCCTTGAACAGCTGGCTCATTTCGTGGCTGAAAAAGTCAATCACCCTGAGCCTGATCAGATGAAACGCGCCGGGCGTCTGTCCAAAGCAGATCTTGTTTCAGGCATGGTGGGCGAGTTTGCCTCTCTGCAGGGGATAATGGGCGGCATTTACGCCGATAAAAAAGGTGAAAGCGACTGGGTGGCCTGGGCTCTGCGTGAGCAGTATATGCCGGCAGGTCCGGAAACCCCTGCCCCCACAACCCTTTGCGGCGGAGTTCTCTCCATGGCCGACAAGCTTGATACTCTGGCTGGCTGTTTCGGGTTGAACATGATTCCTACCGGTGCGGCTGACCCGTATGCCCTTCGCCGGGCAGCTCTGGGCATCATCCGCATCGCGCTTCAGTTCAACTGGCGCTTTGATTTAAAAGAGCTTCTGAGCAGGGCGCAAAGTCTTTACGGTGATGTGAACTGGAAGCTCAGTCCTGAAGACGCTTTGCAAAAGCTGCTTGAATTTGTAAACCTGCGTCTGAAAAATTATTTCACTTCCCAAAAGGGTTATGACGTGGTGCTGGTTGAAGCCGCTCTGGGCGCCGGAGCCTCCGATATCTGGGCTGCCAACGCCCGACTTGAGGCCCTGGCGGAATTTGCCGGGCGCAGCGAGTTTGAAGCGGCCGTGCTCACCTTTAAACGGGCAGCCAACATTGTGCGCAAGCTCAGCCCGGAAGATGCTTCCAGAATAAACGGCATTTTCAAGCATGAATTGCTGGCTGAGGAGGCGGATAAGGCCCTGGCTGCGAAACTGGAAGAACTGGCCCCCCGGTTTGATTCTATGTGGAAGGAAGACAGGTTTGCAGAGATGTTCGACCTGATTCTGGAACTTCGCCCCAGTGTGGATGCCTTCTTTGATCAGGTAATGGTAATGAGTGATGATCTGGCCGTGCGCGAAAACCGGCTTAACCTGCTCAAGCGTCTGGTTGACTGCCTGTCTGGCCTGGCTGACTTCAGCGCCTTGCAGATTTAGGATGGTACAGGACTGGCTTTCAGCTGTGAGCCGGCGCATCAGCGCATAGATACCAAAAGTGAAAAGGGGAGGATAAGCATGTTTCCCTCCCCTTTGGCTAAAACCCTGCAAACCTCTTGACAGAGTGGGGACAGTGGTGTAAAAGGCAACGTTAATCGTTTTTGCACAGCTTTAATTTGAAAATTTTTTCGGAGGATTTTTCCTTGGCTACTCATAAATCAGCTATCAAAAGACATAAGCAGAGCCTTCGCAATCAGGCCCGTAACCGTGCCGTAAAAACCCGTCTGAAGAACGCTATCAAGGATGTTCGTTTGGCTGTTCAACAGCAGGATAAAGAAGCCGCTGCTCAGGCTCTTCGCGCAGCCACTTCCCTGCTTGACAAGGCTTCTACCAAAGGCGTAATCCACTGGAAAAATTCTGCCCGCAAAATTTCCCGCCTTGCGCGTTCTGTGGGCGGTATTGCATAGTTTAAACTGTCCCGGCAGTACGGTGGTTCCCATGCCGGAACAGCTGTTTTAGGATGTCAACTTAAAGGGCGAGCCTGTTCTCGCCCTTTTGTGCTGGTATGCATCAACCAGGTACTTTTTGCTCAACTCCAGCATAATTTCATACTTTCGCTTTCAGGCGGATGCCGATTCAAATATCGGGCAGTTTTAATTAAGCGCTAAGATAGCAACTTTGTTTCTCCACAGTCTGAAAGGAGCTTAATTTAGCATTTTTTACAGGCTGTCCCCTCATCTGCAAGATTTTAAAAGCCTTTAACTTCCTTTGTTTCTTGTTGTTATTTTAGTTCGCCTGTGGCAAAACAATTCAGGGAATACATATTGGCGGCTTCAGTTGACGGAGCCCGGTTTAATTCAAGTCGTTACAAGCTTCGCCACCTGTGACAGCGGGCAGTTTTCTGCGCCTTTTTGTGTTCAGACTCATGCAACATGTTGAATTTTGCATTTGGCAAGCTTGAAAAGGGCAGGTTTTATAATCTGGTTTGGAAGCAGCTATGAAATTTTTTTTCAGACGTAAGCAGACTGCCAGGCTCAAGGCAGTAATTATTGGAGCAGGAGAAGTTGGGGTACAGGTGGCTGACCACCTGGCTTCGGAAGATAAAGATGTGGTTCTGATAGACACTAACGCCGCTGCCTTGCGCGAAGCCGCCGAAAGCATGGACATAAAAACAGTGCATGGGCAGGGAGATTCCCCTGTTACCTTGAAAGAGTCGGGAGTGGAGCGGGCAGATCTTGTTCTGGCTGTTACCGATTCTGATGCTACCAATATCATAGCCTGTCTGTTTGCAAACAAGCTTTGGCCGGAGGCTGTAACCCTCGCCCGGATTCGCAATGAAGATTACACCCGCGGTCAGGAAGATTTAATCAATGGGGTTTTGGGCATAAATACGCTGGTTAACCCTGAGCGCGAAGTCGTCAAGGTGATTGAGCGGATGCTCTCACTCCCCGGAATTCTCGAATATAATGAGTTTGCCGATGGTCTTGTAAAAATGGTGAGCCTGCAGGTAGATTGCGGGCCAATGGTTGATTTGCAGCTTTTTGACTTTTCCAAGGTTGTGCCGGAAGATATCATTGTGGCGGCCATTGAACGGGGCGACAAGCTGATTGTTCCTTCCGGTCAGGACCGTATTCTGGCCGGCGATATTGTGCATTTTATGACTTTGCCCGGAAATATGCGGGTTTTGCGCCGGGCAAGCCACTACTATGACCAGGAGCCGGCCCGCTCTGTGTTTATTGTCGGAGGTGGAAACACGGGTTTTCTGCTGGCCAGATATCTTGAGGATTTGGGCTACAGTGTAAAGCTGGCTGAGGTGGATGAGGAGCGCAGTCTTTTTTTGGCTGAGAAACTGCACGACACTCTCGTGCTGCGGGGCGACGGCACCGACCGTTTCTTCCTTAAAGAAGAAAACATCGGAGAAATGGATGCCATTGTAGCTCTCACCGGTTATGATGAGGAAAATGTGCTTATCGGGCTTCTGGCCAAATCCATGGGCGTGGGGCATGCCATTGTGCGTGTGAACAAGCGGGAATATCATCCGCTGGTGGAAACAATCGGTCTGCGTTTTTATGTAAACCCGCGCACGGCAGCAGTAAACAGCATTATGCGTTTCATCAGGCGCGGTCAGGTCATGGCCTCGGTAACCCTGGGAGATGATGAAGGGCATGTGATTGAAATTATTGCTCAGAGCGGTTCCCGTCTAGTGGATACCCCCCTGTTTGAGCTTGGCCTGCCTAAGGGGTCGCTGGTGCTGGCCATTGTAAGAAACGGCAAGGCGATTATTCCAACCGGGCAGGATGTGATTCTTGCCGGGGACAGGGTCATTATGCTGGCTAATCACAGGGTTATGGCAAAAGTTGAAACTTTCTTCACCCCGCTTCATACAGATTTGTCAGATGGAGAATAGTTGCAACCATGCGGGTAAAAGGTGTATTCGGCATAATCGGTATGCTCCTGCTGGTGGTGGGGGGGGCTACTCTCATTCCTTTTGGAGTGGCTGTCTATGAGCATGAAAGCAGAGTGGCCTGGAGCTTTCTGGCAACCATGATGGTGCTGGTGGGCGGAGGCGGCTCTCTGAGCTTTTTTCTTAATAGAAAGCAGATTGATGAGCTGACCCATCGAGAAGGCGTTTTGACCATGGGGTTCGGCTGGCTGGTGGTGTGCCTGTGCGGCGCTTTGCCCTATCTTTTTTCGGGGGCGCTTACCTCGGTGCCCGATGCGCTTTTTGAGTCATTTTCCGGGTTTACCACCACCGGAGCCACTATCATTTCTGATATCGAAGCCATGCCCAGGGGCATTTTAATGTGGCGGGCGCTCAGCCATTGGCTGGGCGGAATTGGGATTATCGTAATGTTCCTTTCCATGCTGCCGTTTCTGGGCATCGGGGGGGCGCAGGTTTACCGGCTGGAATTACCGGAGTTTTTTGGAGAGAGAGTTACCCCCCGGGTGAGCGAGAGCGCCAGAGTGCTTTGCACCGCCTATTTCCTGTTTACCATTGTGCTGTTCTGGCTGTTGTTTTTGGGCGGTATGAACGCTTTTGACGCCGTGTGCCATACCTTCACCATTGTTGCCAGCGGGGGGTTTGCCAACTATAATGATTCCATGGCTTCTTATACCAGCCCGTTTTTGCAATGGGTAATGATTATCTTCATGTTTCTTACCGGCATGAACTATGCGGTGCACTATAAGCTGTTGCACGGCAACTTGAAGTCGCTGCTGCGGGATGAGGAGTTTCGTTTTTATTTTCTGATTGTTCTGGTGTTTACTCTGATTGTAACCATGTTTATTGCCCCGCAGGAGGGGCCGCTGGCTGGCGGGGAAACAGGAAACAGCTTCAGAACCAGTGCCTTTCAGGTTGTATCGATTATGTCGACAACCGGGCTGACCACTGCTGATTATACCCTGTGGCCCATGCTGCCCCAGGCGTTACTGCTGGTGCTGATGTTCATTGGCGGTTGCGGCGGCTCAACTTCCGGCGGGTTTAAGTGCATGCGGGTGCTGCTGCTGCTTAAGTGCGTTTATGACGAGCTGGTCATGCTGCTTCATCCCAGAGCGGTGCGCCGCCTTAAAATGAGCCGGGCTTCTATTTCCAATGATGTGGTCAATTCCATTCTGCATTATCTGGTCATATATCTGCTGGGGGCGCTGATATGCGCCATATTGCTCGCAGCTATGAACCTTGATTTGCTCACGGCATTCAGTTCCGCCCTTTCATGTATAAGCTGCGTGGGCCCGGCATTTGGGCTGCCCGGCGCTGATGGAAATTTCGCGGAGTTTCCGGGGCTGGCCAAGATTGTGCTCTCACTGGGCATGCTGCTTGGGCGTATAGAGTTTTATGCTGTGCTTGTTTTGTGTATGCCGACATTCTGGCGGGAATAAATAGCTTAACCTGCGTCTGGTCTTGCAAAAATATTCTGTTCTATTTGTAATTTCTGGCTACAAAATATTGCTGGTTTGCCAGGATTGGAGCAATTCTGAACAGACATGAGTCTGCAAACTCAAACAAGGCTGCAAAAGTTGACGAGTTGCTTATCAGGCCAGGCAGATTAGAAGAAATGTTACGCGGCAAGAAACCATATCTGCCCCATGCTTTAAGGCTAAGCGGGGTTGAGTTTAACAGCCCGACAATTTCGTTTCTATCAAACAGTTTACTGTGGGCAAATGGAGTTTGGGAGTTTCCTTTCAGTTTACGGGCCAGCCTGCATACCCAATTCCACCCAACTGTATTTGTTGGGGAGGTGAAAGCAGAGGAAAAATCCTTCTGGTTTCAAAACCCGGGATATTTCTTTTAAAGATGCCAGTTGATCGCCCCCGGTTTCATGTACATGTTCAAACACTCCGATACTGAACACAAAGTCAAGAGCATTGTCCGGGAACGGCTATTTTACCGGTTCATCCGTTGTTCCGGGAATAAAGTGAAAATGAGAATTTGATATTAGATGCGGGGGGGGGGGGAGCCTCAAAGGAAAATGTATAACACTCAAGGTCATATGAAAGCAGAAATGTCGAGAAGTGGCCATTGCCGCATGACCAGTCGAAGGCGTTTATGCCGGGCCTCAGGTAAGAAGCTGAAACTTCTATGGGGAGTTTATATTGTTGTCCTCTGATGGGATTGGAATATTGGTATAATATATTTGAATAATTGTTATCATCAAGATATTTAAGGTAGTTGGAAAATGCTGAAGGCTAAGTCCCCCTTTGATAGATTTCATAATTAACATTTTAGGAACTGGAAAGCAATATTAGAGATTATGTACATCGACCTGAGCACCATTCCTGTCACTCCGGGCGTTTATATGTTTAAAGATGCGCAGGGGCGCATTGTTTATGTGGGAAAGGCCAAACATCTGCGGCGGCGGGTGAGTTCATATTTTCGCGGCCAGCACAGACATTCTCCCAAAACTGCGGCCATGCTGGCTGTGGCCGAGAGCCTGGATACGCTTTCCACCAACACTGAAAAGGAGGCGTTGCTGCTTGAAGCGAGTTTGATCAAGAAGCATCGTCCCCGCTATAATATTGTGCTGAGGGACGATAAACAGTATCTTTTATTTCATATCGATAAAGCTCAGGAGTACCCCCGCCTGTCCATTGTGCGCCCCAGGGCGGCAAAATCGAAAAAAGGCGAAACTTTCCGCGCGTCAGATGACGGAGAGACGGATATTCCGGTTTTGGGAAGGAAGGGCAGGGATGTATTTTATGGCCCGTATACTTCCGCCTTGGCGGCCCGTGAAACCTGGCGGGTGATTCATCGCATTTTCCCTTTGCGCCGATGCAGCAACCGCAGTTTTAAGAATCGGGTGCGGCCATGTCTTTATTATCATCTTGGGCAATGCCTTGCGCCTTGCGTGCTGCCGGTTGAGCCCTCAGAATATAACGCTGTATTGCAGCGGGTGGAGCTGTTTCTGAGCGGGCGTTCCGGGGAGTTGCTGGAGCAGCTCAATGATGAAATGCTTAAGGCTTCCGATGAATTGAACTTTGAACAGGCGGCAAAACTGCGGGATCAGATTGTTGCAGTAAAGCAGACTTTGGAGAAACAAAGTGCGGTATTGCATGGCGTTGGCGACATGGATGTTATTGGGCTGGCGGAAATATGCTTCTCACCCCGTAAGGACGGTGAAAAGCAGCAGGAAGATTGCCTTGGCTTGGGCATTTTGTTTGTGCGGCAGGGGCAGGTGCTGGGAGGCAAAACCTTCTACTGGCCTGGGCTTGGCCTGGAAGAGGGGCCAGAGGTACTGCTTGCCTTTATGACTCAGTTTTATGACAGCGCCACCCTGATACCGGGGCGGATTCTGGTCCCTTGGGATTTCTCCGTTCCATTGTCGGAGCTGGACGAGAAAAAGTCGGAAGCTGAGAACCGCAGTTTTTGGGGCGCGGGAAAGACGGATGTCGGGTCAGATGCGCTGGAATCAGAACGGACTGAAACAGTAAGTTCGGAGAGAGCCGGCTTTAGCGAAGCATGGGACGGACTGGGGGAGCTTGTCGGTTCAGATGGCGCTGGTTCCGATGATAAGCTGAACGATATGGCGTTGCTTCAGGAACTTTTGAGCGAGCGGCGGGGCGGACAGGCGCATATCATCACCCCGCGCAGTGAGTTGGAAAAACGTCTGGTATCCATGGCTGCGACCAATGCCCGGGAAGGCGCTTTCCGTTCAGCCCATACAGATATGAGTGAGCTTCTGGCAAATCGTCTGAGTGCGCCAAAGCCGATAGAGCGCATTGAGGCGGTGGATGTTTCGCATACGGGCGGAACAGAAGCCAGA
>JAFQMU010000088.1 GCA_017421085.1 Desulfovibrionaceae bacterium
AAATCTTCACGCAGGAGTAGCTGAGCAGGAACATGATTACGTTCAGGCCAACCATGATTGCCCAGGCCAGAACGGCGGAGTTTCTGGCAACGTTGCCCGACTTGGCGCAAAATGCGCGCTGCAAAAGGTCGGGGCTGCACACCGAGCCAAGACCAATGGTGCACCATGCAGCCACCCAGGCCAGCCAGCCGTGCATGCCCGCGCCCTGCGGGAAGAAGTTCCAGTGCTGCTCAGGCACGGAGGCCACAACTTCACCGGCGCCTCCGGCCATGGATACGGTCATCGGGGTGAGAACCAGTATGCCGATAAACACAATGATTACCTGCACGATGTCGGTAAAGCACACTGCGTAAAGGCCGCCCAGAATGGTATAGGTGCAAATTACCACTACGGAAATGATAACGCAGCTGGTGAGCGAAAGTCCAAGCAGGGTGGTGCCTACCTTGGCGAACGACACAACCTGCACCGCCACCCAGATGGTGAAGGTGAAGCACATCAGCACGGTGGAAATAATCCCGGTCTGACGGCCGTAACGAAGATAAAAGAAGTCGCCAAGCGAGAGCAGCTTAAGCTGCCAAAGACGCTTCATGAAGAAAAGACCGGCTACGAGCAGACAGCAGGTGCCGCCAAAGCCGACTATCATCCCCCAGTTGGCGCCGCTGTCCCAAAAGCCAAAGGCCATGTAGGTGCCGGGGGTGCCCAGAATGATGGCGCCGCCCATCCAGCAGGCCAGAAGCATACCGGTGTTGAAAAACATGCCGAAAGAACGGCCGCCAACCAGAAAGTCTTCCGCGCCTTTGTTTCTGGCTGCCATGCGGTAGCCGATATAAACCATGGCTGCAAAATAAATGGCAATACCTACCAGCAAATAAGTGTTCTCCATATACTCCTCCAAAGTAATACTGGTTTATCAAATATGCCCTTCCTTCTATCCGATCCAGTTAACTGTCTTAAAACAGGAATAATTAACAGGAACCAGACACCTTTTTCATTTCAAACTTTTAGCTTCCAAAAAAGTGGCTTACAGTGGATAGATTTGTGTGTGCAACGTTGCATACAAGTAACCAGCAGTTAACTTATCTCCGCCTCTGAAGGCATTTTCCATTCAGTCCGACTGGCTTGCACAACAGCCGAAGACAAGGGAAAATATGGGTTGCCTCAGACTGCTCTGCTTTTCCGGAAGAGCAAATTAACCTGAACCATTCACATTTCTTTATGGGAGCCGCCCCATAAAGGCGGCTCCTGGAGGAGTAAAGGCGAACACATGCTGCTGTCTGGGATTTGCTGACAAACAGATTTAAAGAAGGTAAACATCGGGTAGTATTTCCCCATGGAAAATACTACTCTCTCACGGATGAACAATTTGCCTCGATTGAGCGAATTTACAAGAAGGCGACAAATCGGCAAAGCCTGTAATACCGACGCGATGTAACAAGCCCCAAAAACTATAAAATTCACTGTAAACAGCGCAATACGATTGAAAAATTTATCGGAGCGCTCAAAGAAAATCGAAGAGTCGCAACCCGATATGACAAGAGAGCCGATGATTGCGAAGGTTTTGTCGTGC
>JAFQMU010000089.1 GCA_017421085.1 Desulfovibrionaceae bacterium
CTGGTCGGTAACCCCCAGCAGATAACGTGAATTCAAAAAACGTACCAGAACCAGAGAACGCCGCCCCCCCAGAGGCAGGGCTGCCTCCAGCCGCATGCCTCCGCCTGCGAACAGGGGTGAACCGGGAATGCCCCTGCGCTTTCTGTATATCCACGCTGCGAACCAGAGCGCCCCAAGCAGCAGAAACATGAAGCCCACTGCAAAAAAGTAGTTGCCCCAGGAAAATTCCGGGGCAGGCTCGGGTGGACTGGAAAAATAACCATTTTCAGCCTCGTTGCTTGCGCCAGCTGTCGGGAGAGCCTCTTCATCGGCTGCTCCATTCCCTGTTTCAGACGCCTGCGCAGCGGGAGCGGATATCAACTGCAGCTCACTTCCCTGGCCCAGGGCCGGTGAGGCAACGGCCAGGACGCCCAGAGCCATTACGAGAGGCATCAGTGAGAGAATCGCCCTCCGGCGTAATGCAGAGAACTCTGCCGTCATGCAGAGAATAAGAGCCCCGGCTCTGAACAAAACAGGGCAACGTCCGAAAAATCTGTTTTTGTTTATTTCAATCTGTGCGAACAAGCTCATAACCTGGAAAGGGTAATGCCATATTTTCATCTTTAACATCAACGCTAATTCTAAATAAATTGCAAACAGAATACCAGCAGAAAATTTTGACTGATGCAACATAAAACTTTTGTTTCACAGGCCGCTGAAGTATACTCCGCCCAATCGGGAGGATATGAAGCGCATGTTTCATTCTGAGATTAAAATAGTTCTGGCCTCGGGCTCACCCCGACGCAAAGATTTTCTGACAGGTCTGGGCATTGACTATTGCGTAATCCCCGCTGTTGCCGATGAAGTTCAACCCCTGACCGATGAGCAGCCTGCCGCCTATGCCATGCGGGCGGCCCACGCCAAGGCCGGAGAAGTAATGCAGCTCATGCCGCAAAGTGACGGAACCTGCCTGGTTATCGGGGCTGACACCATCGTTGTTCTGGACAACGAAATAATGGGCAAACCGAAAGACAATGCTGAAGCCATGGCAATGCTGCAACGCCTGGGCGGCCGGGGCCATTCGGTATACACCGGCTGCTGCTGTCTTTTTCGAGATGAAAGCGGGCATATCTGCAAAGAAACATTTTTTGAAGAAAGCCGGGTATGGATGTACCCATTTCCCGATAAAGCGCTTGCTGCCTATATTCAGACCGGCGAGCCCATGGACAAGGCCGGTGCATACGCCATTCAGGGTCTGGGCTCATTTCTTATTGAAAAGGTGGAAGGTTCATGGACAAATATCGTAGGTCTGCCCCTGGGCAGGCTGGTGCAGGCCATGCTCCGCAGCAAGGCAATCAGGCCAAAGGAGGAACCGGGTGAGTAAACTTTGTGATGCGGCAATTTTATTTTTCTGCCGGGTCGGATGGGCGGGTCTGTCGCCCCGCGCTCCCGGCACTGTGGGCAGTTTTACGGCGCTTCTGCTGGCGCCCTGGCTTTTTCTGGCATTGAACCCGCTTGTCCAAGCGCTGCTGCTGGTTTTCATATTTATTCTGGGGGGGCTTGCGGCCTGCCGGGTTGAAACGATTCTTGGACGCAAAGATCCCTCGCAGGTAGTGATTGACGAACTTCTGGGGCAGTGGACAGCGCTGCTGCCTGTCGGGCTGCTGCTTGTTTCGCCGCAAATGAGCGGGCTGGATATGCTGTGCTCCTTCTGGCCCTGGATGCTCACGGCTTTCGCCCTGTTCCGTTTATTTGACATTCTCAAACCATGGCCTGTGGGCGCATCGGAAAACTGGCTGCCGGGCGGATTCGGGGTAATGCTGGACGATCTGTTTGCCGGGCTCATGGCCGGGGCTCTGCTGTACGCCTCAATTCTGCTGTTTGGGTAACGCGCAGGTTGAGATAAAATCATGCCCATTCAATAAGTAGACATGGAAGGGGCAGAAAAGGCGCCCATTGGAACGCATCGACAGCTGCATATGCAGGAAGGAAACATCAAAGCCCGGACCGAGTTTGCCGCCGGACAAACGATGATATTGCGCAAGAGGAGACCCCAACCAAACAAACCGGAGCGGTAGACGGTCTCTTACAGGCGCCTTTGTTTCAGGCTTACAGCTCATCAAGCAGTTGCAGCAGTTTTCTGCATTTTTCCTGCTGAAGCATCAAACTGAAGTCTTTCACAATTTCTTTCAGGGCCACGGCGCTTTCCTTAAGGCGCTCCAAATCTCCTCCGTTATCCACAATCAGGTCGCAGCCCTGTTTTTTTCTTGATTCCGGCCATTGCCACGAGTCGAGCGCCGCCGCCTTGTCTTGGGAAACGCCCCGCTGCTCCAGCCGCTGGTAACGCAGTTCTGCCGGAGTATCCACATAGACAAGAAGCGGAACACCCCGTGGAGAAGCAGAATTAAAAATAACAGGGCTGTGCCCGTGCCGGTTAATCAGCTCCGCCCACAGGGAGGAGCTGTTCTGCTTCTGGGGCTCCCACCCCGCCTCAAGGAAAAGAGGAACCTCAGCCGCAAGAATTTTTCCCTCAGTTTCACCCGTCCGCCCCCCGCCTGACGGACAGGACGGCACATCTTCCCAAAACTTCTCCAGTCTGTACTGAACCAGAGGGTGGATCAGACGCTCCACCTCCAGACGCAGCGCTGGTTCGGCCAGCATGGCATCAAACAATTTCTGCCTGTCCAGCCCTGCCTGCTCATTGAAAAATCTGGTTCCATAACGGTTTTGCAGCATAATCCAGCCATCGCCGCCCGGCTGATAAAGGCGGGATACCTCGGCATCGGCGCTCCAGACAG
>JAFQMU010000090.1 GCA_017421085.1 Desulfovibrionaceae bacterium
AGGCCGCTCAGTCGGAGGGGGAGGTCATTGCAGCCATAATCAAGGCAGGGAACGCTTTCAAAAAAGCAAAGTCCGATTTCCGGTCGCAGTTCATAAAATGATGGCGCAGCATCCCGCAGTGCAGCCCATTGAGCGCAGATGTAAACGGCATTATCCGCTATGTTGCCGGCCCTGACCCAGGAAGGGAATGCGAGTTTATATTTACCCTGCATGCAAAACCTGCTACTTATAAATTAGCGGCGCATGGCCGCACCGTTGAAATATCCGCAGGGCAGCCGCCGTTTCCGGCTGCGTCCGTTCAGCTTTTACCATTTTGGATAAATCCGTCAAAATTATAGGTGACATATGCAAAATGCACAATTTCAAATAAGACGGGATAAAGCCCGGGAACTGATGTTGCAAAAGGGAATGCGGGCCATGCTCATCAGCCTGCCTGCCAATCGTTACTACTTGTCAGGTTTTGAACTGCATGATCCTCAGCCCAACGAAAGTTCAGGTTATCTGGCTCTTTTTGAAGACGGGGAAGATGTGCTCTTTACCGATTCCCGTTATTTTGAGGCAGCCAGACGTCTGTGGAAAGAAAAGAATATTTATATATACCGGGCCATGGGCGCCGCCCCGGGAGAAATCGGACAGGTGATCGGAGGAAAAGTAAAGTCCGGCAAAGTGGGCTTTGAGTCCAGGCTGATGAGCGTGGCTTTTCATGCCGACTTCAGGCAGGGGCTTGACCTGACCGATGCTGATGGTCTGGTTGAAGAGCTGCGGATAATCAAGGATGCGCATGAAATAGAGCTGATGCGCAGGTCAGCGCAGCTTAACCACCTCCTGATGGAGCATGTTCCCTCGCTGTTGCAACCGGGGCGGACAGAAGCGCAGGTTGCTTGGGAAATTGAACAGTTTTTCCGCAATCATGGGGCTTCGGGCAATGCGTTTGATCCGATTGTTGCGGTGGGGCCAAATGCAGCTTTGCCTCATGCCATACCAGGTCTCAGCCCTGTGCTTGATGAGTGTCCGGTGCTGATTGATGTGGGGGCGCGTCTGAACGATTATAACTCCGACCAGACCCGCAGTTTCTGGGTGGGCGAGCGCCCCGCCCCCTGCTTCAGCAGTGCGCTTGAGCAGGTTAAGGCTGCACAGCAGCGGGGCATTGATGCCATCCGCCCGGGGGCGCGCTGCTCCGATGTTTATCTTGCCGCCTGGGAATACCTGGCTGAATGCGGTGTGGCTCAATATTTTACCCATGGGCTCGGGCATGGGGTCGGTCTGGAAACTCACGAGGCCCCCTCCCTGTCGCCGCGCAGCGACCAGGTTCTAAGGGCGGGCATGATTGTTACTGTTGAGCCGGGCCTGTATTATCCGCAGTGGGGGGGCGTGCGCTGGGAATATATGGTTCTGGTTACCGAAAACGGCTGTGAGATTCTCTGATGGAAAATGCGCCTGAATTAAAGCTTATTGCCCCCAAAAAGCGGCGGATGCACTTCGGCAGGACTTTACCCCCGCCGGAAAATTCAGCCTGCATGTATGTGCAGATTGCTCCCCATGATGTAGGGATGTTCAGATTCCTGCTGGAAGCTGAAGATAACCTGGGCTATATGAGCGTGGCGGACCGCTGGAGCGCCTGCCTGAAGGTGGTGTTCAGCCCGCATCAGGAAAAGGCGATGCGCGCCTGGCTCAAGGCTGCGGCGGAAACAATCGATTTTAAAGAGATATGGCTGCCGCGCCAAAATAACTCGGTGAATTCTGGAGAAAAAGCGCCCGGACTTTTACTGGTTGCAGGAGGCGCTGAAGGAAACTGTCGGGATTAGACCGGAGTTTGCTCAGCTCGTGGGCTGACAAAAATTTCCGTCCTAAAAACGCGCTAACGGTCGGTGGACCGCCCACCGACCGTTTTCTCATTTTTAGGAGAGTTGCGCAAAATCAGGAAGGTACTTACCTGTTAGCAAAGGTTGTGCCAAGTTTTCATTTTAGAGAAAGTTCAGTATTTATTGTATGTTATATTGGGGCAGACTTAAAGATAAAGTATAAAAAGTTTAACTTGCGGGCTGCCGTCCTGCCCGAGGGGCTGGGGCGGGAAAAATTATTATACCTGGATTTTCTAAAAAAGAGTAGTAAATTCAATTTGTTACATAGTCTGAGCGCGGCGGATTAAAAAATTCTGTTGCTTGCGGCTTCCCTGCGGGATGAAAGTGAAAAATTTTTAACCGGCTCAGCGGATGTGACAGTTATTTACCTTGGTCAGGGCCAGCTGCCGCAGCCTTTCCAGGCTGGGGGGCGGGAAGTTTTGTGCATAAGCAGGATTTATGGAGTTTTCCCACTTTACAGGCTGCAACCACAATGGAAGGTGAGGGGCATATGTGGTAAGCAGCGAAGCCAGCTCGACAATGCTCTGTTCATTTATGAAGGGCGCGGCGCAGGTGATGCGGAATTCACCCGGCAGCCCGCTTTGTCCGATTAAGCGCATACTCTCCTCCAGTGCATCTCCAAGTTTATTTCCATCGGCGCTCAGGTTTGCGTATTCTGAAAAAACCGCCTTGAGGTCCATGGCTACATAATCAGGCAAAGCCTGCTCAATCAGGGTTTCAAGCATTTGGGGCCTTGTGCCGTTGGTATCAAGCTTCAGGGCAAAGTCCATCTTTTTAATATTGCGCATCAATTCCGGAAGGTCAGAATGAATGGTGGGCTCTCCGCCGGAAATCACCACAGCTTCGAGTTGATTGCGGCGTTTCTGCAGAAAGGCGTATAGTTCATCCAAACTGATGTTGTCATTGTCTGCGCTCAGCAGTCTGAAGTTGTGGCAGTATGGGCAACGGAGATTACAGCCGGCAGTGAAGACAACCGCAGCTATTTTGCCCGGGCAGTCGATAAATGAGTTTTTTTGAAGTCCGCCGATAATCATTTTTCAGCTTAAAAGGCATTGCCTGCCGGAAGGTTTGAACATGATTTCATCTGAGTCTGGTAAACCGGGTTTTGTTGCCGGAGCAGGATAGCTGCTCCGGCATTTCAGATTAGCTGTCATGGGCTGAACGCGTAAAGTATATCTGCCGGGTTCAGTCCACATGGCGCCTGTCCGGCGAAGAAGCGTCATCGACAGCGGGCGGCACCCGGTAGGTTCTGCGCATGGAATACTCGCATTGCTTGCCGTCATTCCAGCGTTGCACCGGGCGCAGATAACCGACTACCCTGGAGTAAACTTCTGTTTCGGCTCCGCAATGCGGGCAGCGGGCTGCTTCGCCTTTCAGGTAGCCGTGCTCGGCGCATACGCTGAAAGTCGGGGTGAGGGTAAAATACGGCAGCCTGTAGTTGCCTGCCATCTGGCGCACCAGACCGGCAACAACTCCGGTATCGCTGATTTCCTCTCCTAAAAAGGCGTGTAATACTGTGCCTCCGGTATAACTTGCCTGCAGCTCATCCTGAAGCTCCAGTACCTCAAAGATATCGTCTGAGAAATTGACCGGCAGATGGGTGGAATTTGTATAGAACGGGGCTTTGCCTTCTGCAACCAGCGCGTTGTCGGCGAAGTTGATGGCAGCGTTGCCGAAGCGTTTCTGATCGAGGGCGGCCAGGCGAAAGGACGTGCCCTCAGCGGGAGTGGCTTCAAGATTGAAAAAATCGCCTGTTTCTTCCTGAAATCTGCTGAGCAGTGAACGGATATGCCCGAGGGTGCGTAAGGCGAACTGCTGTCCTTCAGGGGTGGCGATACCTTTGTCCAACAGGTTAAGGCAGCACTCATTCATGCCGACAAGTCCGATGGTGGAGAAGTGATTGCTCCAGAATCTGCCTGTGCGCGCTTTTACATCCCGTAAATAAAAGGTTGTGTATGGGTAAAGCCCCCCTTCAGTAAACTGCTCAAGCACCTTGCGTTTGATAATCAGGCTGTCTTTGGCCAGATTGACCAGGTTATCCAGTCTGATGAAAAAATCGGCCTCATTTTCTGCAAGATGCCCCAGACGGGGAAGGTTGAGGGTTACAACGCCGATAGAGCCGGTGAGAGGATTGGCCCCGAACAGGCCGCCGCCCCGTTTGCGCAGCTCACGGTTGTCCAGACGCAGCCTGCAGCACATGGAGCGGGCGTCTTCCGGGCTCATGTCTGAGTTGACAAAATTGGAGAAATAAGGAATGCCATAGCGCCCGCTCATTTTCCAGACTGCTTCGAAGCGGGGGCTGCTCCAGTCAAAATCTTTGGTTATGTTGTAGGTGGGAATGGGGAAAGTGAATACCCGGCCTTTGCTGTCGCCTTCCATCATTACCTCGGCAAAGGCTTGATTCAGAATATCCATTTCCGCCTGATATTCCCCATAAACACTCGCCTGCAGTTCTCCGCCGATGATTACAGGTTCATTTTTCAGTCCGGCGGGTACGTCCATATCCAGAGTGATGTTGGTAAACGGCGTTTGAAATCCTACACGGGTGGGGATGTTTATATTAAACATAAACTCCTGCAAGGCCTGCTTCACTTCCCGGGGGCTGAGCCCGTCATGGCGAATGAACGGGGCAAGCAGGGTATCGAAGCTGGAAACAGCCTGGGCCCCGGCAGCCTCGCCCTGCAAGGTATAGAAAAAGTTGACCAGTTGCCCGAGGGCTGAGCGGAAATGCCTGGGCGGAGCGCTTTCAATATTTCCGGCCAGGCCTTTGAAACCTTCGCGCAGCAGATCCTGCAAATCCCACCCGACACAGTATACTGAAAGCAGATTGAGGTCATGCAGGTGAAAGTCGCCGCTGCGGTGGGCATCGCGAATCTGCGGGGTATAGATGCGGTTAAGCCAGTATTCGCTGGTTACATCGGAGGCTATGTGGTGGTTCAGCCCCTGAAGGGAAAATCCCATATTTGAGTTCTCGCGTACCCGCCAGTCAAGCTTTTGCAGGTAGCCGTCCATCAAAGCGATATTTGCCCGGGCGGAAATCTGCCTTATCCGGGCGTGTTGTTCGCGGTAGAGAATATAGGCCTTGGCAGTAGTACGGAAGGGAGAATCAAGCAGCACCTCCTCCACCACGTCCTGAATAAACTCCACATCGGGAAGAGACGCGGACTGCATGGCCCGAGCCAGAGAAAGCACCCGCATGGTCAGGCGGCGCGCTTCTTTTTCGGAAAATTCACCGGTAGCCTCGCCTGCCTTGCGGATGGCATTGATAATTTTGCTGGAATCAAAGGGAACAATACGATTGTCACGTTTTCTGATCTGAGAAAAGAACATGAGAACAGCTCCTGAAGGGGGGACTAAATTATTTGCGGCAGAACACAAAAAAGAAGGGAGTCAGCGCAATAGTCCCGTTGCGCATACCCTGAGCCGGAAAATCGGGGGGCATTATGCCCTTTGCGTTTTGGAGCATTTTAAGCTTTACAGCCCGCATTTTCTGCGAAAATGTATCAGCTCAGAACCGATTTTCTCCACTGAGGCAGGTCTTCCGGCTGGCCAGGGCATGGCGCCCCCCGGCCCCCCTTCCCGGAATATTTCCAGTGGTATTGGGGCCAGACCCGGCAAAGCCGGGGGCATCACGGCGGCGGGAACCGCTCCCGATTTTCACGGGATTCCCATATTCTCCCTGTTCTGACGCCCGGAGGGACCGGGCAACAGGGCACCTCATCTTTTAATGATAAAAGCTAACTGCGGTTGAGTCAATAGATGAAAGGGCGCGAGACAGGGCAATCGCATGAAAGAGGAGGTATTAAAAGTTTAGATATTTTTTAAAATAGGCTATTTCCTTTTTTCGGAGGTAGCCAATGGAAGTACACACACTCTTTCATGCGATTGCCCTGTGCAAAAAAGCGGGGCTATTGACTATATGCCTGAGCAAAGTTAACTTTGCCCATCAAAACTAAACAATCAGAGGAATAAAATGAAACTGAATACCCTACGTTCGGCATATACAGACCGCATGGAGTTTTTTGGAAAACTTTCTCCCTATGAGCTGGCAAAAAAATATGGAACTCCGCTTTATATATATAACGAAAGAATTTTGCGGGAGCGCTGTCGTGAGCTGATGGCCCTGTCCGATCATCCGGGCTTTGCCGTAAATTATTCTGTAAAAGCCAATGCCAACCTGGCCCTGCTGCGGATAATCCGCTCTGAAGGGCTGATTGCCGACTCCATGTCGCCGGGCGAGGTTTATGTGGCCATGCAGGCGGGTTTTTCCGCTGAACAAATTCTCTATGTGTGCAACAATATATCCGGCGAGGAAATGCGTTATCCGCTTGAGCGCGGTATTCTGGTAAGCGTTGACTCTCTGTATCAGCTGGAAGAGCTGGGCAGGGTAAACCGCGGCGGCAGGGCTGTGGTCAGATTCAACCCTGGCATTGGCGCGGGGCACCATAAAAAGGTGATAACCGCCGGGGCGGAAACCAAGTTCGGCATCGGAGCCGCCGATATCCCGGAAATGCTAGAAATTCTCTCCCGTTACGATATGAAGCTCGCGGGCATCAATCAGCACATCGGGTCGCTTTTCCTCGATCCGCAGGGTTATCTTGATGCTGTGGATGTTTTACTCGACCTGGCCCGTGAATTTTTGCCTGACTTGGAACTTATCGACTTCGGAGGGGGCTTTGGTATTCCCTATCAGAAATATGCCGGTCAGGAGCGGCTGGACTTGAAGGCCATGGGGCGGGAATTTGATGCGCGAATTAAAGCCTTTGCCAGAGAAACCGGCTATGCAGGCCGTTTTCTGATTGAGTCGGGGCGGTATATTTCTGCCGAATGCTGCCTGCTGCTCGGGGCGGTGCATAATACCAAAAATAACGGTGAAAAGCGGTTTGTAGGCACTGACCTGGGATTTAATACCTTGATGCGTCCGGTGCTCTACGGTTCTTTCCATGATATTGAAGTTTACCGGGAAGGGGCCGGGCCGGATGAAAAGCTGATGAGCCAGAGCATTGTGGGCAATATCTGCGAGTCAGGCGATATCCTGGCCAAAGATCGCGAGTTGCCTGAAATGCAGGCGGGCGACTTGGTGGCCGCTCTGGATGCAGGCGCCTACGGGTATGTGATGAGCTCGTCCTATAACCAGCGCCTGCGCCCGGCGGAAGTGTTGATTGATGAAAACGGCAATGATCGTCTAATTCGCCGCCGTGAAACTTTGGAGGACTTGCTCCACCTAACGCCGCTGGACGTTTAAAGCCTGTTGGCTGCAGGGCAAATATTTAAGCCGGCTCAAAGAGGCAAGCCTCTGAGCCGGCTTAAATTCATATTTTGCTATGCAATTATTATCATATTATCAGGGCCGGGCGGCAATTTCCTCAAGATAAGGGGCAAGCACCCTTTCCACCAGATAGCGATTGCCTTCATATGATAAATGGTCATAATCATAGTATAATGGAATGCCCTCCTCAGAAAACATAGCGCATTCCCCGTCCTTGCAGAATTCATCAAGGGAATAAATAACAGTGACGTTCTTCAGGCGACCGAGCATTTCCAGATACTCTTTCTGATGTTCGCGTACATCTCCACGGACATAACAGGAAGTTGTTCCATATTTACTCTTTTAAAGCTGAACGGTCGAGTAACATAGTTTTTAGGATGTACAGCAAACACAGGATTTTCGCTGACCAGGTATACCTTTTTTCCCATAGCTGCCAACTGGGTGATCATGTCCTGCAGGATTGGTTCAAACTCGTTATATAAAGCATATGGATAAGGTTTTTCCTGATACCCGCGATCAAGATCAAGCCGCTTTCAACTCAGATACAAGGGAAATTTTTTTCCCTGCATCGCTGACCAAAAAGTACACTTTTTAGCCTGACATTTATATTGTTGCAGTTCAGCAACACGCTGACCAGTTTCCAGTAACCGACTTTTAAATAGCGTTATGCGGATGCTGCTCGCTTAACGTATAATGCTGAGCCCTCGGCAGCGCCATAATTCACTCACATACCTCTTTACACTTTGCTCCAAATTGCTATTGTACTTTCTGGGGGATTGGGCCTGCGCACTCACCCGGAGCAAGGGGTAAATCTTTCGGCTGCTATTGGATTGATATATAATGCGTTTCAATTCTAATCTGTTTTCATGGAAAGGGCGGCTATCTGTGCGATATGCAGCATAGCTGCGGGAACATGCCCCGTTGGGAAGAAGTTCTGTTCCGAGGCGGCGCATCAAGATAAGCTGCCCGGATATATAATCTGATAAGAAGGGTATAGATTCCTTCTTGCTTTACAAAACTGTGATGACTACTACAGGTATCGGCGGTTTTTCCTACCGCTCTCTTCTGGCCCTGACCTGGCCCCAGTTTATGATGATGCTTCTGCAAATGCTCATCGGCTTTACCGATGTGTATGTGGCGGGGCGAATAGGGTCTGGGGTGCAGGCCGCCATGGGCATGGTGCTGGAGTGCTTCTTCATGATTCTGATTATTGCCAGCACCACCTCCAACGGGCTGCTGGCCACAGTAGGGCAGTCAATAGGCGCGGGTAAGCCGGTGCGGGCTCAGCGTTACGCCGGCATGGG
>JAFQMU010000091.1 GCA_017421085.1 Desulfovibrionaceae bacterium
GCCTATGCCGCCGGTCCCCCTGGAGATACCGCAAAAATAGGCTGCTCTGATGATGGAGAACCGCAGGGCACAGCCGGACGTCCGATGCTTAATGTCCTTTTGCATGGCGGCGTGGGAGAATGCGTGGCGGTGGTAACCCGCTATTTCGGAGGGGTAAAATTGGGGGCAGGCGGACTGGTGCGCGCCTATTCCGGGGTAACCGCGGCCGCTATGCAAAGCCTGCCTATCCGGGAAAAAATTATCCCGGTACGGGTGCGCATTCGCATACCTTACAATCACCTGACTCTGCTCAAACGCCTGTTTGTAAGAGTTGAAGCGCAGACCGAAGCTGAAGAGTTCAGCGAACTTGCTGAGTTCATCATCAGCCTGCCCAGGGAACATCTGGATGAGCTGCAAAAGGAAGTATCCTCCATGAGCGCCGGCAAAGCTCTTGTGGAAATGCTTGATGGATAAACAGCAGCAGAAGGCAGGTTTGCAGGAAGCGGTCTGCTTTGAAGATAAATTTAATTCAGCTTTCATCTTTTTCAGAGATGAAAGCTTACCGCCTTTGACAATTATCGATGCCGCTAGTATTATGGGCGGTCTGTCGGATGAATCAGTCGTATAGATTAATTTAAGCTACAGCAGAGCAGGAGAAATCAATGGCCAAGCTTTCCAAGCCAAAGCAGAACACCACGCCTGAACCGGTGGGAATTCCCCTTGCGGGAACCAAGGCAGATAAGCGCCTGTTGCAGGCCCTGAAAGATGATATAGCCCCCGAGGCTACACCGGCGCTTCAGTTTGTTACTGAGCATGCCAGGGTCATCAGTGCAATCGTAGTGGGCATTGTTTTGATTGCAGTAATCGGAATCGGATACAAATGGTATCATAAAAGCACGCTGGAAGACGGGCGGATGGAAATAGCGGCTGCCCTTCAGGCCGGGGATGCTGATAAGGTTATTGCGGCTTTGGAAAAAGCTGCCCCCGCTTTGCCGGAAGAGTTGCAGTTAAGCGCATACAGTGAAATTGTCATGCTGGCCGAAGAATTGAAAAATCATGATAAGGCCGCTGAATACTGGCGAAAAATTTATGAAGGCTCCGCTGAGTCCGGATATAAAACCGTAGCGGGCCTGGGCTTGGCCAAAAACCTGGTGGCTTTGCAAAAACAGGAAGAAGCGGAAAAGCTGCTTGATGCCCTGGCAGCTTCCGCCGGTGAAAGTTTGCTGCCTCAGGTGCAGATGGAGCGGGCTGTTCTTGCAGAACAAATGGGCAATTATCAGAAGAGCCTGGAAATTTATCAGGTTTTGCAAAGCGGTGAAAATATATTCAGCAAAACCTTTCTTGCCGCTCAGGTCGAGGCGCTGGGAAAAAAACTGAAGCCGGAAAATGAAGAGCAGAAAGACTCAGCCCAAGAAGAAAAGCCGGTTCAGCAGTAGTTTTTTAGCGGCCTGAAAAAAAACGCTGGGTGAGGAAAGGGGTGCGGTTTTCAGATAATGGTCTGGAAGCTGTTTCGTAATTGAAATATGAAGCGGAAACCTTTTGTCGCCTGCCTGAAGCTCAGGTGAGCGGCTGTAAGTCCGGATACAAAATCCATGTTTCAGCGAAAGAAAAGTTGATGGGGGATAAGTTTTGCTGCCCGGGCGGGTTATGTTCCTGTCCGGTTGGTGAGGGCAGTTCTTAGTTCAGTCTGACCGGCATCAAATGAATAAATGGAGTTTTCAGCAGGCTTGTGAAAATGAGAGCTATCCCTTACGGCTTTTCACAGTCTGAAAAATGGGGAGGTTGCTTCCTTGAACAAAAGCGGTGGAACAGAAGTAGGCAACTCTCCGAATTAATTCGCGACAGGGGGGAATTTCGTCAGGCGGCGATATTGATCCTGAAATCATGTTTCCTCTTTGGATATGTATCCTGTCTGTCGGGATTCCGGCATTCAGGATAATTTAAATTATTGTCTTAATATGTTTTAGTTGAGGAAAATCAGATGAAACATCCCATTCTTGCCGACAACCCGGGTGAGAAACATCTGCTTCTGGGAAATGAGGCGATTGTGCGCGGGGCGTTGGAAGCGGGCATTAACATGGTCACC
>JAFQMU010000092.1 GCA_017421085.1 Desulfovibrionaceae bacterium
ATTTTTTAAAGCTATTAAATAGGGGAAAACGCCGCTTACAGCGGCGTTTTTTCTGACTTCATATTAAGCCCGTCAAATCCCTAACTCCTCCCTCGATATCCTGCCTGCACGCGGGCAGAGTCTTTTGAAAGTAATGTGAGTGTTTCACCGACTTGTGAAACGATAATATAAGCGTGCGATTCTTTAGAGTTTTTGCGACAGGTATGGAAGGGTATATTGTCCGATACCTGGGCGAATACTGAGGACAGTCTGTACTGGCACGGTTTGTGCTTACTATCTGCCTAAAGGTTAAATATTTCCTAATAAGGCGGTATAATCCATGAGCATAAGTTCAGTGACCGGCAATAATTGGTATATCTCGTCGGCCCTTGCAGGCAGCGATGGCAGTGAAAATGAAAAAAGTCCGCTCGAAATTATGGTCGAAGAAAAAAAGGACAGCCAGTCCGGTTCAGGACAGCAGGCAATTTCCCCCGACCGTAAACAGCTACAGGCGTATACCAATGCAGGAAATGCCCTGAGCAGGCTCAGAGAAAGCGGAACTGCCATTACCAGGGAAAGTGTGGCTGCTGAATTGCAACGCAAGGAGCTGGAGTTTCAGCTGGTGGTTTCCAGTTCATTGAAGTCTTTGGGGATTGATGAAAATATAGAGTTTAAGATTGCCATGGACAGCAGCGGAAATATTATCGTCAATTCATCTCATCCTGATAAGGACAGGGTGCAGGAGTTCTTTGACAGCACGCCGAGTCTTGCCGATGAGTTCAAAAATATTGAGTCGTTACGGAATTTGAGCAAGAGCATGTCTGGCTCTCCGTTGAGCATGGTTAATTTGCGCCGGAGCATTCAACTGGAAAATCTGAGTTCATATTTCGAGGGTATGGAACAGGCCGCCCAGTCATACAGCCCCCTGATACTTGCTTATTCCAAGAGCTCAATTCTTTCATTGACCGGAATAAATATCAGCGTATAGGGAATAATTGCCTGCCTGGCGAAGATGCGTTCGCGTTTACAAGAAAGTTGAAAAAGCCCTGATCACTGAAGTTATGTGGTCAAGGCTTTTTTATAAGTTTTTGTTATCCGGTAAACAAACAAAGCGCCCTGTATGGGCGCTTTGTTTGTTTTTAGTTATGGGGTGCAGATTTCAAGGGAATAGACCGGAACCGGCGTTGCCTTGCCCGGCGACTTTCCCGGCTATGCCTGCAGGCGCTGCAGCAACTGCTTGAGTTCCTGAGCCTGACCGGCCAGATCGCTCACCGCATCTGCGGACTGGCTCATTCCATCGGCGGTATCAGCGGCGATATGGTTGATTTCATCCACGGCATTGTTGATTTCATCGGAGGTAGCCGACTGTTCTTCCGCAGCAGTGGCAATACCGGCAATCAGGGCGGAGTTGTTGTTGGCCAGGTCTACAATTTCATTCAGGGCCATACCTGATGTTGTGGCAAGCTGATTGGCCTTGTCGGCAGCCTCAGCCGCAACCACAACTCTTTCCCGGTTCTGGGCGGTGGAAGCCTGAATGCCTCTGATAGAACCTCCCACCTCATTAGTAGCGCTCATGGTCTTTTCAGCGAGTTTACGCACTTCATCAGCAACAACCGCAAAGCCGCGCCCGGCTTCTCCTGCTCTGGCGGCTTCAATTGCCGCGTTCAGGGCAAGGAGGTTGGTCTGGTCGGCGATGTCGGAAATCACATCCATTACGCCGCCAATGGCCTGGGCTTCTTCGCTGAGTTTTTCCATATTCAGGTTAATTTCCTGAGAGATTTCATTTACCAGCTGAATGGCCTGAATTACCTGGCTGACCAGTTCCGAGCCTTCGGTCGCTTTGTCGCGGCAGGCCTCGGCAGACTCGCTGGCTTCGCTGGCGTTGCGGGCTACTTCCAGCACTGTGGAGTTCATTTCTTCCATGGCGGTGGCAGTGGAGGCGGCGCGGTCGCGCTGAATATCCGTGCCGCGACTTACCTGTTCAACCTGAGCAGAAAGCTCTTCAGCCGCGCTGGCTACACGGTTTGAAATATCCATTGCTTCCTGGGCTACTTCAACAATGGTGCGCTGAGTCTGCTTAATTGAGGTAAGGTCCGTAATGAGCTGCAGCACGCTGGAAATCCGCCCATCTTGGTTAAAGAAGGGAATGGCGGTATAGGCAATTTCCATATTTTTCCCATTGGGGTGAGCTCTGGTTTCCGCTGTTGCCGGGGCGCCGGTTTTGACGGCCACCTGCAAAGCATCTTCTGCAGTATCGAAGTCTTCGCGGGCCATCAGCTGACCGCAGGTCTTGCCCTTGTAGTCTCTGCTGGTCACTTCCTGGGCGGCCTGGTTCAGGTAATTGCATTTGAGGTTGTCATCCAGAACAACTACGGGTGACGGGATGGCGTCAATCATGGTTTTAAAGCGATCAAGAATTCGGTTGGTGCCGCCGATCAGGTTGGCAAATGCGCCTTTGAAGGCCTCAGAGTTACCGGAGGCATTCAGGTCGCCGTATTCCACCTGCCGTTCAAGGCGTGTATATTCATCTACAATCTGCTTAAGGGTATCGGGAATGCTGCGCAGCGAGTCAGCGAGCATACCGATTTCGTTTTTGTTTGTGTAGTCAAGCTTGGCATCCAGATTACCGTTGGCAATTTCATTGGCGAAGATATCGCAGCGCAGAATCGGGCGGATAATCTTCCAGTTGACCATAATCAAAAATGAGGCGAACAGCAGAAGCACAAGGCCGGCAATAATCTGGAAAGTGAGCGTGGCCTTGTCATATTGCGCCTGCGCTTCATTGGCGGCGCGGGTAAGGCGCTCATTGAGAATAGTATTGAACTCCTCAATCGGAGCCATGATTTTTGCTACTTCATTATCATAATTTTCATTAAAAATCAGCGCGATAGCTGTTTCTTTGTCCGGTTCGCCCTTAATGGTGAATTCTCCATTGGCATCCGGGAAAAGACCGCGCACCGCGTTTACAGCCTGGGTTTCAAGTTTGATCAGGTTGTTTGAGAGTTCGTTGCTTTCTTCAAGCAGGGCAAGCTCTCTTTCCGTGAAATTGTTTCGGCGCATCAGTTCAACGAGTGAAACAGTTTCGCCCGGAGCGGTCATGCTGTCCTGGGGGCGCGGTTTTTTGCCTTCCCGGGTGGCGACGATATTGTCATACTGCTCCATAAAATGTTCTTTGCCGGTAACGACATAATTTTCCATTACAATTGTCATGGTCTGCGAGCTGGTCTGAAGCTCGGCGGCAAGGTCCAGGGAAGTCTGCATCTGGGCCTGAATTTGCAGCACATGTTCCTGGCTTTGGGATGTCTGGTGATAAGAAAATACCATCAACCCCGCAGCTGCAATCAGAATAATGAAAGATAGAAAAATAGTTCTTTTTAAAGTCATCAGCATTGCCCCACTTAGTTTAAATTGTATGAGCCGAAAAGTTTATGACCCTAGTTCGGCAGGGTAAACTTTTGGCTTCACGCATGTAATTTAGTATAGCCGCCAGATAGCATAGAGGAGAGGTATTGTCGAGCAAAGTGAAAAAAATAATTTTATCAGAATAAGCATGTGATTTGATTGGTTATACATAGAGATAATATTTACCGTGCCATCTTGTTTTTTGACAGAATATGAACTATAGAATGATTGATGAATTGTTTGATGGATTGAAACCTTACTTAAAATTGATTAAATTTATTAAATCCAGTCGTTGCCCATAACACGAAACAAAGCTTCAAAGTATCTATGTCTGAAACCTTTAACTGGAAGCGTCCTGAAATTAAGCTGAGCCCGGCCGAAGGCGGGCAGGTTCTTTCCATTTCCGGCGAGCTGACAATCCTTTTATTGGAAGAAGCCGAAAAGGAGCTTGACGCAGTTATATCCAGTGCGGGCGGAAGGCTTGAATTTGATTTGACCGAAGTCGGCAGAATTGACTCCGCCGGCAGAATGTTATTGTGCGATGCCCTTAAAGCCCTTGAAAACAAAGGGTGCAGGGTAGAAATACGACAGAATGCCGATTTTGTCCTGACCACGGATGACTGCAAGAATATTGAGGCCGCGGAAAAAAAGGCCGTTCCGGCTTTTTATTTAAGGATTCTGAATAATCTCGGAAAGTTTATCTGCTCCAAAAGCATGCAGGTGAAGGAGATGATCGGCTTTCTGGGGTGGGTTCTGACGCTTTTGGGCAAATCTGCAATTCGGCCGTGGAGAGTGCGCTGGACGCCTACTGTAGCCCACATGGACCAGGTAGGGCTGAGAGCCGTGCCTATTGTGGGGCTGCTTACCTTTTTGATTGGTCTGGTGGTAATGTACATGGGGGCGCAGCAGCTTGCCCGTTTCGGAGCAGGGGTGTTTTCAATAAATCTGCTTGAGGTTGCTACCTTCAGAGAGCTTGGGCCCATGCTCACGGCTATTGTGGTGGCCGGGCGTTCCGGCTCGGCCTTTACCGCCCAGATAGGGGCCATGGTTTCCAATGAAGAGCTTTCCGCCATGCGGGTAATGGGCTTTGAACCCATGGAGTTTCTGGTTTTGCCCAGAGTCATGGCTCTGGTATTCATGCTGCCGGTACTTACCATTATTTCAAATTTTGCCGGAACCATGGGCGGGGCTGTGGGGGCATGGATGACTCTGGACATGAATTTTCAAAATTTTATTGTTCAGTTTCAGCAGGCAGCGAACCTGAATAACTATTTAGCCGGTTTGATAAAGGCCCCGTTTTTTGCCCTATGCATTGCCATTATCGGCTGCTACCACGGCACAAAAGCCTCAGGCAGCGCTGCTTCCGTAGGGACGCTCACCACCCAGTCAGTGGTTGAGTCTATTTTTGTGGTCATTACCCTTGATGCAATTTTTGCACTGCTCTTTTCCGCGCTGGGGGTCTGATGCAGAAGGAGGCGCATATGCCGGGCGGAGATGTTCTGGTTTCTGTTCGCAATATTACCACCAAAATAGGCTCAAATATCATCCACGAAAATTTGAGTCTTGAAATCAGGCGCGGCGACAGTCTGTCAATAATCGGCGGTTCGGGAGCGGGGAAGTCAGTGCTCTTGCAGGCAATTTTAGGATTGCGCCGACCGGCGGCCGGCGAAGTAATTGCCTTCGGCAAAAATATATACGATGCCAGCGAAGAAGAGCTCAGAGAGGTGTGCAAACGCTGGGGAGTGCTTTTTCAGAGCGGCGCCCTGTTTACTTCACAGACAGTGAGTGAAAACATTAAGTTCCCCATGCAGGAGTATACGCGCTTGTCGCCAACCCTGATAGACAGGCTGGCTCTGCTCAAACTTGATATGGCCGGATTGCAGCCCTCGGCTGGCGATAAATATCCTTCCGAGCTTTCCGGGGGAATGAAAAAGCGGGCCGGGCTGGCCAGGGCTCTGGCTCTGGATCCTGAGCTGCTTTTTCTTGACGAGCCTACTTCCGGGCTCGACCCCATCACGTCCGGCAAGTTTGACAATTCCATGCTGGAGTTGCGCAGGGCGCTTGGCCTGACTATTGTAATGGTTACCCACGATTTTGATTCGCTGTTTAAGGTTTCTGATAAAGTCGCGGTGCTTGCAAACAAGAAAATTGCCGCTCTGGTTCCGGCGGAAAAGCTGTTTGAGGTGGATATACCCTGGGTGCAGGAGCTTTCCCGCGAAACGCGCACCTGGCGCGCTTTTGAGGCGCACATGCAGGAAAAAGCGGCCGCCGGCGAAATAATGCTTGATATCGGCGGCTTTTGCCGCTTTTAAGGAGTTCAGGCCATGGAGATAAGAGCAAATTATGTGATGGTTGGGCTGTTTGCCCTGATCATTATAATAGTTGCAGCGGGATATGCGGTTTGGGCCGGCAAGAGCTCAAACCGCGAGGCTACCATGATATACGGCATAGAGTTTTCCGGTGAGGTCTCCGGTTTGCAGGTGGGAAGCCCGGTATCCTTCAACGGCATCAGGGTCGGCAGTGTGAAAAAAGTGAGAATTTCCCCACGTGACTCCAGCAAGGTTGATGTGCTCATTGAAGTGCAGGCAACTCTGCCTGTTCGGGCTGACTCGGAGGCTTCGCTGGAGATAAGAGGCATAACCGGGCAGGCCGGGATAAGCATCTCCAGCGGGGATCATAACGGCCCCCTGCTTACCGAGGTTTCAGATCAGGTTCCCCCGATGATCAGATCGCGCAACTCCAATTTGCAGGAAGTTATGGAAATATTTCCGGTAATTCTTGCCGAGGCCAAGGTAACGTTTAAGCAGCTCAATTCTTTTTTGAGCGATGAAAACAAAAACAATTTTGATAAACTTCTGGTCAATCTCAGTGAAGTCAGCGATACGGCGAAAGGCACAATGAAGAAGCTCGACAAGCTGGCTGACGAATTGGATACCGCCGTAGTAAACGTGAATCAGGCAATGGCCGATTTGCAGGCAACCGCCCATACGCTCAATGAAACAGTGAGCAAGTCCGGGCCCGGCATCACCCGCTTCAGCACAGAGGGGCTTGATGAGCTGCGTTCTCTGCTTTCCGATACCAGACATCTGGTAAACAATCTGGATCGGATAACCAGAAAGGTGGAAAATGAGCCGCGACAGTTTCTTTTCGGCTCACAACTGCGCGAATATGAAGGAAAATAGCGGTTATGAAGCATAAGTATCTGCATTTGTTCTGTGTGTCCGGTTTGCTTCTGATGTTATGCTCCCTGACAGGATGCGGTTTCCTGATGGACCCAGGGGCGCCACCGGCCGTGTATGCGCTTTCGCCGCAGCTGCCCGGGTCTGCGCCGGAGAAATTGAATATTCAGCTTGCTGTATCTTTGCCGTCATCTGACGAAATGCTGGCCGGAAATCGAATTGTTACCCGTTATCCCAGCGGCGAGCTCCGCGCCTGGAAAGGCGTCGCCTGGGTAGCTGCGGTTCCCATGATGTTTCAGCAGCAGCTGATTGCCGGGTATGAAAACACAGGACTGTTTACGGCTCTGCCCGCTGATGCCGCCGGTTTTAACCCGGATTATCGCCTGCTTCTCGATATCAGGCGTTTCGATATTGTGCTTGATGATAACGAAAAGCCGGTTCGGGTGCAGGTCAAGACGGCCGCCCATTTGATGGATTTACAAAAAGGGACGAGCCTGGGATATTTAAACAGCGATAAGAGCGTGGAACTTTCGCCGGAGAGCAGTTTTGATGATGTGCTGGCCGCCTTTAACGAGGCGCTGGGAGAAAGCATTGCTGAAATCTGCACCTGGTCGGAAGATGTGCTCATCCCGGTGGAGAAGCGGCGCAGCTAGCCATGCCAGTTCAGATCAGCCTGATGGCTCCCGGCGTCGATGAAGCAATAAAGCGTCAGCAGGCATCTGTTTTTCTGGCTGCCGTCAAACGCAGGCGCCCCGGTGCGGAGGTGGAGCTTTGCTTTTCTGCTGCATCCTTACCAGTGCTCGGTCGGGATGATTCGCAAGGCAAACAGATACGGCTTCCGCTTTTTGTGTTGCCGGGAGCCGAATTTCAAACTGTTAAAAATATTTATTGGAGAGAAATGGCGGAAGATGTTCCGTCTTCCCTGCTGCAAGCGGCCCGCACCCGTTCCGATCTGGCAGATTATTTTTACAAAGCTTATCAACAATTTCTTGAAGAAGAGGGCGGAGGGCTGGTCTATCTGTTCCACCCATCCTCTGCTCTGTTCGCGCAAAGTTGTCTGGCTGCTTTCAAGGCGGAAATTATAACACGGAACCCGGCGCAGCTTCTGGTCAGTTTCTCCAGCAGCGGCTCAGCTTTGGCCGAGCTGCTGCGTCTGTTTAATTTAAGGCATGTCTGCCTGATTCCCTTAAGCGTCTTTTACGGCACTCATATAAATAACATACTGGAGAGCAGGCAGGGGATATCGTCTGAGCTTAACTCCGCGGGTATTGAATGCACAGTGCATCGGGCAGGACTGATTGAAAGCGCTGCTGCCCAAAACGCATGGATGCAGCAGCTTGAACTGCAGTTCAAAGGATAATCAGCGCTATCTTTCTGTCGGCAGTTTGGATAAACAAAGATAATCTTTAAATATACTACATTTTTCTCAATAATCACATAATTTTTCTTTCTTCCTTCCTTCCTTCCTGTTCTTCCTCATTGCAACGTTAAGTGATGATTTAACGATTTTCAGCAATTTGTATTTAACGAAAATACAAATACTTAGACCTGAGGGCAAATTTGGCTATAACAGCTATTTAACCTGTAGTTGCTTATCCCAAGTCTTTATTTGATTTATCTTGCATCATGAAGGAGTTTTAACACTAACCTAATTGGAGGTTGCAATGGCTAAGATAGTAAATTCTTGGAATGAGTGGGATCCTCTGAAGCTGGTGATTGTAGGTTCTGCCGAAGGCGCCGCTATTCCTGCTCCTGAGCCTGCAATTCATTATGACTTGCGTAAGTATGGGGTTGGGCTTGGATATTGGGGCCAGGTTCCTGAAGATGAGGTCGCAGCTGCCATGGAGCAGCAGGACGGATTTCAGAAAGCCTTTGAAAAACGCGGTGTCAAGGTTGATCGGGTAGTGGTGCACAGGAGCATGAAGAATGGCGAAGCTATTTCAACCCCTGATTGGACTAATGTAAACCAGCGTAACGCAGCCAACCCGCGCGACCTTACTCTGATTCTCGGCAATGAGATTGTTGAAGCTACCGGAACGATGCGTTGCCGTTTTTAAGAATATCTGTATATGCGGCCGCTGTTTGAGCGTTATTTCCGTGAAGACCCTGACTGCCAGTGGGTTTCTGCGCCGCGTCCGCGTCTGACAGATGAATCATATGTGCCTAACTATTATCATTATATGCGTGATGTCTGGACTGATGAAGAAAAGGCTCAGCGTTATTATGACAAGAAGTGGGCTCTTACGGAAGTTGAACCTCTCTGGGATGCCGCCGACATGATCCGCGCCGGGAAAGATGTTTTCCTGAATGTGTCTTCGGTGAATAACGCTCTGGGCCGCGACTGGCTGCGCCGTTATATTACATCGCGCGGCCTGCGTCTGCATGAAATTCGCTTTGACGGCCCCAGATATCTGAAGGGTTATCAGCCCTGGCACATTGACGGTTCCTTTGTATTTCCTTGTCCGGGTAAAGCCATCTATTCCCCCAAGAAGCCTATTCTTGATCAGGAGTCCATCGATTTCTTTAAGAAGAACGACTGGGAACTGATTCCTGCTGCTGAGCCTGTTCACATTTGGAATGATCCCTGTCCATATCAGATTATCAGCAGCGCCGGTTCCGGCAAGCCCGGCTGGATTTCTCTGAACGTAATTTCCATTGACCCCAAAACCATCTGCGTAGATGCCAATGAAATCGGCTACATCGAGCAGCTGAACAAGCTGGGCTTTGAAGTCGAGCCTATCAAGTATGACAAGGTGCTCAAGTTCGGCGGCATGCTGCACTGTAACACTCTTGATATTTACCGTGAGGGCGGTTGCGAAGACTACTTCCCGGTTCAGGACTGATTCTCTTTTCTCAGGAGCTCCCGTTGCCAGGGAGCTCCTGCTTTTTAAAGACTGATTCTCAGATTTTCAAACCTGTTAAAGAAAGGGAAGGGGCTTATGACCGAAAAAGTAATTCAACCCACAGAAGAAGACCGTTCATTCAACATGATGCGTTTTATATTGCTGGTGTTGATAGGGTCCGCAATATTTTTACTGCCGTATATGCGAGGGGTTTATTATGACCAATTCATTGCGTTCTTAAACATTACGCCTATTGAGTTAGGAGGAGTTCTTGCAGTTTACGGCACTTGCAGCACTATCGGAACCTTTTTCAGTGGCGTACTTGCCGACCGCTATTCGGCCAAGTGGCTTCTGGTGATCTCGCTGGTAGCCACCGGGCTTGGCGGTTTTATTCTGCTCAGCCGTCCCAGTTACTATGGTTTCTTGGGGCTTTATATTCTGTGGGGTTTTTCCATAACCCTCACTTATAACTCCGCCCATTACAAGGCCATTCGCTATTGCGGTCGGGCTGACCAGCAGGGGCGTATGTATGGTCTGGTAGGCGGCGGGCGTAAAATTGTTCAGGCTGTAATTGCCTTTATTGCTGCCGCAGTGTTTGCCGCTTATGTGGGGACAACTGCTGAGACAGAAGAGCTGGCATTCATTTATGTAACTTATATCTATACTGCTACCTATTTTGTAATAGCGCTGGTGGTGATTATTTTCTGGAAGGGTGACAAGCCTGTTCCTCCGGAAGACCGCTGGAAGCTGAGGGATGCGATAGTGGTGCTTAAACACCCGGCTACATGGTATCTGGGTTTTACTCTGTATTTTGTATATGGGATGAGTCTTACCCTTGGGGTGGTGCTTGCGCCATACATGCGCAATGTTCTGGAAATTGACCCGGGTTACAACGTTATTTTGAACACTATCCGCTCATATGTATTCCCGTTCATAGGCGGTTTTGTGTTTGGCCTCTTCCTCGATCGCACCAAAAATAAGATTCGTCTCTGCCAGATTGCTATGGCGATAGCCTGCGTATTTATGGTGAGCATGCTGTTTATTCCGCTCCACGGAACTTTCTGGCATGCGGTCTTCTTTGGCGCCCTGGGCGGCTTCTACATTGGGCAGCAGGGCGCTTATCTGACTATTTTCTCTCTGTTGGATGAAGCCAACATTCCCAAGAAGATTACGGGCAGCATTATCGGCGTGGCAATTTCCATCGGTTTTTTGCCCGATATCACTATGAATTACTTCGCCAACTGGCTCGTAGGTACCTATGGTTATCATCAGGGCATGCACTACAACATGATGGTCGCTACCGTTTACGGAGTAATTTCCATTATTCTTTATGGGCTGTTCCAGCGTTATCTGCGTAAGTATCACGGCGCAGCATGAGAAGATTGATTGTTTGATTTGAGCGGCTTCCCGGGTACTTCCCGCCCCGCCGGGGGCGGGAGGTCCCCCCCCCCCGGAAAGAGCGCTCAGGTAAAACTTAAAGGGGCAAATGAATGGCAAAAACAGTTAATACTCAGGTTCAGGATGAACGCGCGTTTAATATGACGCGGTTCCTTCTTTTGGTTCTGATTGGTTCAGCGATTTTTCTGCTGCCGTATATGCGCGGGATTTATTATGACCAGTTTATCGCATTTCTGCAGATTACTCCGGTGGAGCTGGGCGCCGTGCTTGCGGTTTACGGCACTTGCAGCACTATCGGCACTTTTTTCAGCGGCGTACTGGCCGACCGTTATTCGGCCAAGTGGCTGCTGGTAATATCTTTGGTAGCCACAGGTGCGGGCGGATTTATTCTGCTCAGCCGTCCAAGCTATTATGGTTTTCTGGCGCTTTATATGCTCTGGGGTTTTTCCATTACTCTGACTTACAACTCCGCTCACTATAAGGCCATCCGTTATTGCGGTCGGGCTGATCAGCAGGGCAAGATGTACGGAATGGTAGGCGGCGGACGCAAAATCGTTCAGGCAGGAATTGCCTTTATTGCTGCCGCCGTGTTTGCCGCTTATGTGGGCAGCACTGCCGAAACAGAAGAACAGGCCTTTATTTATGTAACCTATATTTATACGGCCGCATACTTTGTAGTCGCTCTGGTGGTGATTGTTTTTTGGAGAGGCGATCAGCCTGTGCCCCCGGAAGAGCGCTGGCAGATACGCGATGCCATTGTCGTGCTCAAGCACCCGGCCACCTGGTATCTTGGGTTCATTCTCTATTTTGTATACGGCATGGGGCTTTCGTTTACCACCGTGGTGGCCCCGTATATGCGCAACGTTCTTGAAATAGACCCGGGCACCAACGTCATACTGAACACCATTCGTTCTTATGTGTTTCCGTTCCTGGGCGGGTTTGCATTCGGTCTGGTGCTTGACCGGATGAAGAACAAAATTCTGCTTTGTCAGATTTCTGTAGCCATAGCTGCCATTCTGGTTGTGTGCATGTTATTTGTGCCTGTTCACGGGGTATTCTGGCACGCAGTATTCTTCGGGCTGCTGGGCGGCTTTGTGACCTGTCAGCAGGGCGCGTATCTGATTATTTTCTCTCTGCTCGATGTTGCCAATATTCCCAAGAAGATTACCGGCAGCATTATCGGCGTGGCAATTTCCATTGGCTTCTTGCCTGATATTACCATGAACTATCTTACCAACTATCTGGTAGGCACCTATGGTTATCAGGACGGTATGCATTATGTAATGATGATTGTGGCCGTTTATGGAGCCATTGCGATAGTTCTTTATTCCCTGTTCAGACGTTATCTGCGTAAGTACCACGGCGCCGCTTAGGCTTAGCGGCGGCTATTGATGTGCGATGCCGGAATCATTAATGATTCCGGCATCATCATGTTCAGAAACAATGACTTTAAAAACCTGTACGCTTCATCATTCCCCTGCTCCGGTCAGCTCCTCCAGTCTGATATTTAAACATGTTCAAGGGCAAAAGCCTGCGCATGGGCGTTTTTGACTTCAAGTCTGTTCCCGCTGCCACCTGCTTTCTTTTCGATGTTCGCATGAACCAGGGCGGAATTGTTACATCTGTTAAAACATCTTATATTTGACATTGGTTGATGTTGGCTAACAGCTTGTTTTTACAGATAAATCATATGTAATCCATAATTAACCTACAGTTGCTTGTTCCAAGGTATATTTGAGTATATTAGCTTCTCATGTGCTGTATCAGCTTCTTATGCATGACTTTACCTTCCCTGTGCAGCAGATGCTGATGCGATGCCGGAGTCATTTAATGATTCCGGCATCATCATTTTAGAGCCAATGATTTTAAAAGCCTGATAATACTCTTCGTTGTTCACCTGCTCCGGTCAGCTCCTCCAGTCTAATATTAAATACGCTTAAGGGCAGAAACCTGCGCATGGGCATTTTTTGCTTCAAGTCTGTTTCCGCTGCTCCTGCTTCTCCTTTTGACAGTTCCATTGTGCGGTTACGAATTGTTACACCCGTTAAAATATTTTTCATTTAACTCTGTGTGACATCAGCATATAAGCTTGTTTTTACAGGTAAATTTCGTTTAACCTCTGATTAACCCCCAGTTGCTTGTTTCAAATCCAATTTACTTCTAATTTTTCTGCAAAAGGGACGGCTGGATGCCGTACTTCAGGACGTTCAATTTGGTCATCTTGTTTTTTTAATTGAAATGTTTATGCCTTGCGGCTTTATCCCTCTCTGTTTTCTTACGCAGGCGCATGAATGTTGACGCCCAGGTAGGCAGTTAAAATTTCTGTCTGGACATGATGCCTTTAATGCCCTTCCCGGTTTTGTTCCGGTTTGGCAGGTTCCAGACAGATTGTCTGTCCCTTGCTGTTTTCCCGGCCTGTGCTGCGCCTCCTCGGTATGGGGCGGGAAAGCAGAAAATAAATATTCAATCAGTGGATAAAACGGCGCATCGGCTGTTTTTAACGTCAAATCAAGGAAGGTTTAAATGAAAAAATTATTAGCGATGGTAGTTGCCGGGGGGATGCTGGCATTCTCCGCTTCAGCGGCATCTGCCGTAGACATTAAGGTAAAAGGCGCCTTTGACTTCGGTTTCGGCCTTTATGACGGCACCTCTTTCACCAAGCATGCTGATGAAGAACACTTTGACGCCAACCAGCGTCTGCGCACCCAGGTTGACTTCATCGCCTCTGAATCGTTGAAAGGCGTGTTCCAGGTCGAAGTGGGCACCACCCCCTGGGGTAAGCCCGGCGGCGCTACCTGGGGTGACCCGGCTGTAGGACGTCATGTCGGTTTCGGTATGGGCGGCGACAGCGTGTCCATTGAAGTGAAGCACATGTATCTTGACTGGCTGGTGCCCAACACCGACCTGCAGGTACGCATGGGTCTTCAGCCCTTTGCCTTGCCCACAGCCGTTAACCGCGGCGACTGGGGCAGCGGCAGCCCGATTTTCGATGACGATATGGCCGGTATTCTGCTCTCCTACGATTTCAATGAAAATGTAGGCATCAACCTCGGCTGGTTCCGTCCCTGGGACGCTGACACCGGTTCCAGCGCTGTCGCAGGCACCAACCGCGCTCAGGGCGATGAAATCGATCTGTTCGCCCTGACCCTGCCCATTGAAGTTGCCGACAGCTTCAAGTTCACCCCCTCTGCGGTCTTTGCCAAGGTGG
>JAFQMU010000093.1 GCA_017421085.1 Desulfovibrionaceae bacterium
GGGGGAACATGTCAAATTATAAAATGGGGGGTGACTATGAGCTTAAAACTGGAGGATGCTCAGGTTGAGAAAATAAAAACGACTTTGGAAGCTGTCTGCCAAAGCAAGGACTTTGTCAATTCTGAACAACTATGCACTATTCTGCGTTACCTTGTTGGAGAAGTTCTGGCAGGGCGGGGCAATGCAATCAAGGCTTACAGCATAGGCATAGAGGCGCTGGGCCGCAAAAGCGATTTTGACCCCGGCACTGATTCAATTGTCAGGGCTCAGATACACAGGTTGCGCACTAAATTGATTAATTACTTTGAAGTAAATGAAAGCGCCGAAGTGCGCATTGAAATTCCTCTTGGCAGATATTGTCCGCATTTTGTTTTTCAGAGAGAGGGAGTTGTTTCTACAACCCCTGAGCAGGCGCATTCCTCATGGCGACCTGCAATTCTGATAAAGCCGCTGGTAAACATGACCCCTGAAAACGGATATGGCTATTTCTCCGAAGGGTTTTCAGAACGGCTGGCCATAGCTCTGAGCAGCTTTCAGGATATCGATGTAACCAGTTGTTATCCCAGAAGTCAGTATGATTTGAATGTCCTGGCCTCTCCCCACCCTGTGCGTCAGTTTAGATTTATTCTGGATGGAAGCTATCAGGTGTTTGGGTCGCAGATGCGGGTTAACATGAAGCTGACCGAGTGCGAACTCAGCAAAATTCTTTGGGCCGACTCCATGAATCTGGAACTGAGCGGCGATAATGCTTTTTCTCTGGAAGACAAAATTCTGCACAATGTGCTTTCGTTCATTGCCGGAGATCATGGCCTGATTTCACAGCATCTTTTTCGTGAAAGCCGCAGCATTGACCCCGATAATCTGGAAATTTATGAAGCTGTGCTTCGTTATTACAATTTTACCCGGAGTCTGGATATGGGCAGCCGTAATGATGCCCTGATTGCTCTGGAAAAATGCCTGAAGCGCTATAAATACTGCCCGGCCCTGGTCTATGCCGCTTTGGCTGAAATATATATTTCAGATTATAAAATGGGTGTGGATTTGGTACCTGATAATCTGAATAAGGCTTATACCCTGGTAAACAAGGCTCTGGACCTGGATTACAATCTCCAGGCCGCCCATCTGTCCATGGCGAACCTGTGCTTTGTTTACAGGGACAAGGTAAAGCTTGATGCCTATATAGATAACACAATTAATCTTAACCCTAACAACTATCCTTCCGTATCCATTGCCCTTGACTGGTATGCCCGCTCAGGGAACCTGGAAGAAGGGTGCGCCCGTTTACGCGACCTTTATGCAGAACTGAATGCACTTTTGCCTTATCATCATTACACCGCTTTTTTTCTCAAAAGTTATATGGAAGGGGACTATGAGCAGGCGTTAAGTTATCTTAACTACCCAGGCCATGCCACTTCTCTTGAGGTGAATGACTATTACGGGGTGATCGCCAACCATAAGCTGGGGAACAGAGACGCAGTGGAAATGCATATTGAGCGGATAAAAAAACACCTGCAAAACCGTCAGGGTAAAATGAAAAGAATCTTTCAGAATATTTCTTTTTTTGATGATATAACTGAAGAATTTGTCGAGATTTTGAAAATTTATGATCTGGACTGAAATGTTTTTCATCCAGACCCGTGTCTTCGCTTCCCGCTTTATCTTATCCTGTGCAATATACTTGTTTCAAGCCGGGGCCATTTTGTTCATGGTATTTTTGCCGCTTTTATTCTTGCCTGTAATAACGCTTGGGGGTATATAAACAAGTTTATGACAGCTGGGGATGTTGTCATCACTGCGAGCCTTGTTGAGGCTCTTGCAATTACGAATATAGTGGTATAAGGCCGGCTCGCCGGTGTTTGTCTTGTCAGCCGGTGCAGCAGGTTGAGCTGATAAATTTTGGCAGTAATTTTGCCGGCGGTTAAGCTGCCGGTTGGAAGCGCAAGGCGATTTAACAGGTATTTTGGGAGATAGCATGGATACCAGCCTAATTTCCATGATTGGACAGGCCACCCTGGGCGCCCAGGTTCTGCTTGTGCTGCTGTTGCTTTTGTCTGTAGTCAGCTGGGGGCTGATTTTCATGAAGTGGCGTTTGCTGAAAACAGCTAAAAAGAAAGTGGAATCGGGCCTGAACAAGTTTCAGAAAGCCCGCGATCTGCGTGAGGCGGTAAGTTCTCTGAGCGGAGATGTCAACTCTCCATTATACTATGTGGCCGAGCATGGGGTAAGTGAGTTCAACCGGGTGCGTGAGATGCAAAACACCGATGACGTAGTGGTAGATAACGTGCGCCGGGCTTTGACTCAGGGCGTGGGCGAAGAAATGGTCAGACTGTCGCAGGGTCTGTCTTTTCTGGCCACTACCGGCAACACGGCTCCGTTTATCGGGCTTCTGGGCACAGTTTACGGCATTATGCATGCCTTTCACAATATCGGCCTGCAAAAAAGCGCTTCTCTGGCCTCAGTTGCCCCCGGCATTTCCGAAGCGCTGGTGGCAACGGCGGTTGGTTTGTTTGTAGCTATTCCTGCGACCGTGGCCTTTAACTCTTTTAACAGCCGCCTGAGCGACATCGAGGTGCACCTCACCAACTTCGGTTCAGCTTTTCTTAACCGGGTGCAGCGCGAAATCAACGCGCCCAAAAATACCACCACGGCAGCAGGAACCAAGTAAAAAGGTTTCTTTAATAAGGATGACTGTATGGAAACGCCGGGCCGTCGCAACAGCAACTTTGTTTCCCAGATAAACGTAACGCCGTTTGTTGACGTCATGCTGGTGCTTTTGATTATCTTTATGATTACTGCGCCCATGATGACCCAGGGGCTTGATGTGGATTTGCCCACAACTCAGGCTGTAGACTCGCTGCCTTCAGATACCCCTGCTGTTACCATGACCATCAAGGCCGACAACACCATCTGGCTTGACCAGTATCAGGTTGACTCGCTGGAAAACCTCAGCGCCATGCTGGAAGAAAACGTAATCAAACCCAACAAAACTCTGTTTATCCAGGCGGATAAAAATGTAAATTACGGCGTAGTTGTGGATATGATGGGCCGCATTAAACTGGCGGGTATAGAAAATGTGGGGCTGGTTGCCGACCATGTTGAACCCGCCCTCCCTGAAGTTTCACCTGAATCGAAGGATGAAAAATAAATAAGGAAACCGAAACAAATCAGGCGGCAGCGGGGCTGCCTCTGCAACAGGTTTTGATAAATGCGATTTTCCACCAGCCTGATAATTTCTTTTTTGCTGCATGTGGGCGTGCTTGCGCTGCTTATGGCGGGCGCGTCCATCGTGCCTTCTGTTCAGCTGGATATTCCTCAGAACCAGGTTACCATTATTAATCTTTCCGGGCTTGAAGGGGGCAGCGAGGCCCCCGTCATTCCTGTCGACTCAAAGGATGCCGACAGAGAACAGGCTCAGCCGCAAGAAGAGCCAAAACCGGAAACCTTGGCTCAGGCTGAACCGGTCAAGCCAGATCCGAAGCCTGAACCTAAACCTGAGCCGGAGCCTAAACCCGAACCCGAAGCCCCTAAGGTGCTGAAAGAGCCGGAAAAGCCGAAGGAAGAAAAACCGAAAGAAGAAAAAC
>JAFQMU010000094.1 GCA_017421085.1 Desulfovibrionaceae bacterium
TCAGGTCGCACTTGGTAAAACTGCATCCGCTTGCCTGCACCCCATCCAGACGGGCATGGGAAAAATCGCATTGCAGAAGGAGCGCATTTTCCAGATTGGCGTTATAAAAGTCCGCGCCCTGTAAATGGCCCATCCGGAAGGAAGCTTCCCTGAGATTGCACCCTGAGAAGTCGGCTCCGCTCAAATCGGTATTGTCATCAACATGGAACTTGCGCAAATCGGAACCAGCCAGAGAAACCCCTGACGCCTCGCATCCCTGAAACAGGCACTCTTTCAGGCTGGCTGCAGGAAAAGCGGCGGTTTTCAGGTCTGTTTTTCGGAACAGACACTTGAAGGCGGAAACCCGGTCAAAAACAGCCCCCGGCGCCTGGGCCTGATTAAATGCGCACAGGTAAAGCTCCGCTTCAGCAAAGCTGGCCTCGCTCAGCAGGGCGTCAGTAAAATTGCACAATTCCATATGGGAGGCATCAAAAACTGAGCCGCTGCAATCGCATTCGCCCAAGGTAGTCAGCTTCAACTTGGCTCCTCTGAAATCACATTGGCGCAGAACGGCTTTTTGCAGAACGGTCTGTTCAAAGCGTGCCTCCCGCAAGCTGGCCCCGCTGAAGTCGGCCTCCCCGGCCAGGGTGAAGGTGAAATCCGCTCCGTCCATCCGACAGCCGCAGAAAGAAGTTTTGCCGCACAGGGCATGAGCCAGTTTCGCATTGCTGAAATCAAGGCCGGAGAGATCGAGCCCCTGCAAATTGCGGCGTTCCAGATTTTTGTCGGCGGCGAGAATGCTTTCAACCTCTTCCCGGCTGAGCAGTCTTAAGGCGTCGGGGTCCATGCCCTTTTCCGCAAAGGCGGCCTTGACCTCTTCCGGCAGTTCACCTTTTTTAAAGGCTTCAATTTTGGCCATACCGTCATCGCGCAGCTTCTCCAGAGGGGTGAGCTGATTTTCCAGCTGGTTCAGTTCCTTTTCCGCCTGCTTGAGGGAATTTTTTATCTGGGCCCGTATTTCCGGCGGGGTGTGCTCGGGCAGGCGTCCGTCCACGGCATTCAGCTCAGAGCGCATTTTGTCAAATGTATCCCCCAGGCTGGGCGGGTGCGGCGGCGTATCCGGGATGGGCTGTTCCAAGGCTGCAACAATCCGCCCCATAATTTCCGGCGCAATGTTCATTTTGGCCAGATTGGCCAGGGCGAGTTCTTTATTCTGCTGCATTGCCTCGGCGAGCATCTGCTGCGGGTCGGGGAAATGCGAACGGATTTCTTTGATAAGGCCATCAATCCGGGCTTGCAGCTCTTCTTTTCCCGGCAGGGGGAGGTTGAGCTTAAACGGCTCCGGAGCTTTGTCTTTGGGCGGCAGCGGAAAATCAAAATCGTGCACCGCAGCCAGTTCCGGCGGCAGCGCGTCCAGAATCAGGCGGCGCAGGCGGTGTCCCTGCCCGGCCAGGGCCAGCACATGCGGGCAGCCTTCAGGCAAATGCAGAAAGCGCACATCCGGGCAGGCCTGCCGCCATACTTCCTCCAAAGACTTGCCGTCGGGCAGGGGGGGCAGAATAACCAGCAGGGGAAGACCTCCTTCTTCCGCAGCGATATCCGGCGTCAGGGGGGGCAGATTCTCTGCTTTTTTCAACTCCGCCGGAGAGGAGGCCGCCACGATATGGCAGAAATCGCCCGCTTCCTGTTCGGTAAACAGGGCGGAAAGGTCTTCCGGGGCAACCACTACCGCTCCCCCCGGATAGGACGGCGGCAGGGACAGGGGGGCCTCGTCAGAGCCGGGGGCGAGAAAAATGTTGATGGAATCCGCGCCAACCCCACGCAAAGTTTCCAGTTCATCCGGGTTGATTGGCAAGGGCAGACCGTTCTTATCGGTTATATCTCCCCCGTTGGCTAAATAATAAATGCGCAGGGCCGACAGCGTTTTTCCGGTAAATCGGGGCACATATAACCCGGCGGGCAGGGTATATCTGGGCGCAGCAGGCAGCCCCCAGTCTTCAGGTTTTTCCTGCAGTTCTTCCTCAGAGCATCCGAGCCAGGCATTTTCTATAGTAGCTGCATCAAAGCCCAGCTCTGTCATTTTGCTGAGCAGTGAGTCATTGCGTTGCAGAGAACGCCTGGCGGCAATAACCAGCGGGAAGCCGCGGTCGTGCCATGGGTTTATGGGCATGGGCTTGCACAAGATTCCCTCTGGCGTGAGGGTATCAAGCTTGTCTATTTCTTCGTCTGTCTGCCTGGCCATACGCATTCTTTGCAGCAGCTCCTGCGGCGAGGCGTCCGACGGCGGCTCAACGGCTTTCAGAGCGTTTTTGCGCATAGCGGCAATATTGGTTTTAAGCTGATGCCCCATCCGATCCATTTCCGCCTGCGCATTATCGAGAACCTTAAGCAGATTTTTTTCCTGTTCGTCCAGAGTGGCCCGCATTCTGGGGAAAATGGAGAGATCAAAACTGACCAGATGACTGAACTGCTCACGCTGGGCGAGCATTTCCTTTTCCACTTTATCCAGGGTGGCCCGGCCGCAGGCTATGGTTTTTCTGGTCGAGTGAGCCATATCGCCCAGGCTCAGAGGCATGACCGGGCTTTTGCCCAGAACGTTTTTTTTCACCCGGTCCAGAATTTTGGGCACGTCCCGCGCCGCCTTGACCGCCTTGGTTATCTTGGCCTGAGCGGCTTCAAACGGCGTGATGTCGATTTCCACAGCCGGATAGGCCCGTTTTTTCAGCTCTTCGCGGTAATATTCCAGGGTTTGCGGGGTATCGGCCGGTTTTTCGCTGACCACCAGCACGCGCAGCACATCGTCCATTTCATCGTCAACCACAGGAATCATCCCGCGCCAGAGCACAAAAGCCCCCGGAATATCGGGCAGCAGCCAGACTGTATCGCAGTGCAGATCAACTTCTTTGAACAGCCCCGGCCCATCGAGGTCTTTGGCATAGGGCAGGCGGGGTCTTGTTCCTTCGTTCTGTCTGACTGCGGCCGGGGCAAACGGCACAAACTCCTCTGCAGTGAGCACAAAGGCGCGCAGGCGTATTTCGGGCAGGCGCGAGCGGATATGCGGATATTGATGATGCATTCCGATAATTTCAATGCTTTCGTTGCCTTGGAAAAATGCGGATTCTGCGGCCTGCGGGTTCAGACGCTGAGGCTTCTGCGCGCTGTGGAAAAATTCGGGCAGGCAGTCGTCAGGCAGGTTGGGCCAGCGGTTATCCAGCCAGTTCTGGTCATAGGTGCCGGAGAGGTAGCGCCGGGCCGGGTTGTCCACCCCGATTGCGAAAGGGCAGACCGGCTGAGGACGGTCATCAGGCAAGAGCAGCAGGTGATCAGGGTCTTCCAGATTGGGGAGAATATTCGCAGGCCTATTGTCTTTTTCCAGCCCACGACCTACGGGGTTAAGCGGGAAATCAGGGCCGCCGAAGGCGCGTTCCCAGACCAGAGGCATGGCCCTGAAGGGAACAGGTTCGCTGACTCCGCCGCCGGGAAGGCGTTCGCGATCGCCGAACACCGCGATGCGCCGGGTCAGATTGCCCACCCGGAAGGCCGCTTCCTGCGCGGCAACCAGACTGTCTTCCGGGGCGCGGCAGCAGCCGGCCACCAGCGCTTCACCGGCCGGTTTGGGCATGCACATATCCAGGAGCGGGGGCTGCCCCAGAGCCGCGAAGGCAGCAGGGGCCTCTTTCCAGAAATCCTGCTCCGTGCCCAGGGAGGACTGGCCGCCTTCCGGGTCGAGCCGGGCGTAAAGCCCCACGCAGACCATGAGATAACGCCTGCCTTGCCAGGCAAAGGGATGAAGGGTGACGCTGTGCTGGTTGTCTTTGTAAACTTTCATTTTATAAAATTTCTTTCAGGGTTCAGACTATGGTTTTTATTGCGGCGAGTTCTGTGCTCGCGCCGCCGAGGCGGGTTTCATTGCCGTTCATGTCGGTGCGCTGCCCGGTCATGCCTGTGTGTTGGGCCACGGTTATAAGCCCCATTGCCAGCGCGTCCGTGCGCTGGAACAGGGTGTTGACGGCGTTTGCCGCCATCTGGATATTCTCCGCAGAACAGCGGGCTTCCAGGGCCTGAATCCGGTTGGCGTTGGCCGTCACCTCATTTTCAGCGGCGGTTATCTGGTTGGACATCGCTTGAACTGCCAAAGCCGCGCTTCTTACTGCATTGGAAGCTATATCGACATCATTTCTATTCGCCCTGATATTGTTTTCCATGCCGGCCAGCCGGGTTTGCTGCAAATGCGCCTTGGTGCGGGCGGTTCCGATTGAGGTCTGATGCCCCAAATAGCCGCTGACTGACCAGCCGAGCATAAAGGTTAAAGTGTTGAGCGTGTCTAAAATCTGTTTTAACCCGAGAGTCAGCATGAACGATTCGCCCGCTACCAGAGAGCCGGAATAACCTGCCACCACCGACTGCTTGGCCCCTACCGAAATATCGAGAGTAGCTGTGGTTGCGCCATGAGCCTGTGCACCCTTCCAGCCCTGCCAGAACTTTTTCGCCTCTTCCTCCCCTTTGGCCTTTTTGGCTGCCTGCGCGGCCGCCTCATCCTTCAGGGCCTGATTTTCCGCTTCCAGGGCGCTCACCCGCGCCTCCAGCTCTGCCAGACGGGCGGCAATGTCATCTGTGCTCATGTTTCTCCCACGTAAATATCCGTTTGAGTATCAATCCGACTAAGCGTATCTTAAAAATTGCGGGGATATGCGCTTCCGAAAATTTGATGATTGAAGCCATTTCCCGCAGCCTAGACAATGCTCTTCAGCCCGGACAGCTCGCTGCTTACAGTGCTAAGCTTGGTTTCAGTACCGCTCATAAGCTGTTTGAGTCCTATCATTTCTGTGTTTAGGGCCATCGTTTCTATTGAATCGGCAACAGCTTGCACTGAGGAGGCCAGAGCTTTAGTGTTGCTGGCGATTGCCTCTATCTTTTCGGCCGAACAGCGGGTTTCCAGGGCCTCCACCCTGGTGTTCTGGCCGCTTATGTCTGCCTTGTTGGCGTCCACGTCGGTGCGCAGTCCGGCGATTTTGGTTTCATTGGCGGTTACCGAGGCCTTCAGATTAACTACTTTATTCGCAGTACTTGCAATGGAAGTATCAATGTTGTTCAAGTGTGTTTTCAGATTCTTCGCTTCGGTTTGGGCTGTGCCGAGCTCGGCGCTGTGCCCCACATATCCCGCCATGGTAGAGCCCAGAGTAAAGCCTATGTCTGAGCCAAGGGTTACATTTTGTGCCAATAAGGCGTTAAGCGCAAAGTTTTCTCCAATGACTACGGAAGCGGACGCCCCGCCGATGACTTCGGCTTTAGCCGCTGCGTATATTTCAAATTCAGCGCTGGTTCCCCCGGACGCGCTGTTCTTATTAAGCTGCCAGAATTCATCTTCGTCGGCCTTTTCCTTATCTCTGGCCGTTTTGTCATCTTCCAGGGCCTTCACCCGTTCCTCCAGATTGTTGCTGCTGTCAGGCTGGGTCGTTTCCTGGCTTCCGCTGTTCGCCTCCTCAGCCTGGCTTTTCTGCTCCAGAGCCGCTACTTTATCCTGAAGCTCCTTATTTTGCGCTTCCAGCGAGTTCACCTTGCCCTGAAGCTCCTGATTATGGCTTTCCAAGGCATTGAGGCGGGCTTCCAGGTCTTTGATGCTGTTTCCCAGCTCTTCATCGCTCATCTTGTTTTCCTTTCTGAAATACTATTTTTCCCGCAGTCTGATATAGCCCCCGCATGGAGAGCGCATGCAGATTTCCCGTTTGCCCGGCTCATCGTGCATTATCAGGCTGTGCCCGGCCGGGGTCTGCATGGTGATGTTTTCCGCCCCGATGGTGTCGTTGAAGTTGAGCTTGTGCCCGCCTGGGGTCTGAATCATGTTGCTGCGGTTATTTTCATCGAGCACTACGCTGGGGTGCTCAGGGTTGGGCATGGCGCTTAAAATCACCGGGCGGTCGGGATCGCCGTCGGTAAAGGCCACCAGCACCTCAGAGCCCTTGAGCAGAGGAAAGTGAATGCCGGAAGAGTGCCCGGCGTGGGCCTGGGCCATGCGCAGGGGAATGGAGCGGTTGCCCTCGGCCGGGTCGTCGGCATCGGTATGAATGACTTTTTCCGGGAAAAAGAACATGACTTTATAACGCCCGTGCCCATCCAGCTCGGCGTAGGTGCCGTCGCCGGAGGCATCGACTCTGGCATGAATGAGGCCCGTCATTGATGGACGGGGGGTGAGGCATTCCGGGGCGTAGGGGCAAAGAGCCAGCGGATGGCAGACAAAGGCATTGCGGTAGCCCTGGGCGGTGCCTGGGGTGAACCCGGCCTGACGGGCCCTCCGCACAATGCGCTCTTCAAGCTCATCCCCGGCCAGATTGCA
>JAFQMU010000095.1 GCA_017421085.1 Desulfovibrionaceae bacterium
ACTTCGCGTGGTCTGGGAAAACGGCTTTACGCCTGCCTTATGGAGCTGCTTAAATTGCAGGGAGTTCGCACCGCCACATCCTCGGTAACTGCCGGCAACCCCAAAAGCGATGCCCTGCACCGCTCTTTCGGTTTCGAAATTTTTGGAATCCACCGTAATGCCGGTTATAAATGCGGAGGCTGGCACGATATCATCCATTATGCCAGGCAAATCGCCCCATACGACAACAACCCTGCTCTCTTTATTCCTTTCTGTGATGTTCCGGCGCAGCAGGCAGCGGAGATTCTGGAGCGATTCAATCAGACAGATGAATAAACGCTGTCCTTAAAAGATGAGAGCTGCCCCGGATATGGGAAAGCGTTTTTCAGCGCCTGTCGGTGTAAAGATGAAAAATGTGCTCAGGCTCAGACAGCAGAGCTGAGTTTAAACCAGAAAAATGCGGTCTGTGGAATGACTGCGGCCGCTTTCGCGGCCGCTTATCAGATTCCAGTTTAATTGTTTAATTCTCATAGTATGAACGCAGCACCTGACTGCGGATAGGATGGCGCAGTTTGCGCAGGGCCTTTGCTTCAATTTGGCGGATGCGCTCTCGGGTTACGTTAAACAGCTTGCCCACTTCTTCAAGAGTATGGTCGCTCTTTTCGCCAATGCCGAAACGTTTGCGCAACACCTGCTCTTCACGCGGGGCCAGGTCGGCCAGCACTCCGGCAATCTGCTCGGAGAGTTTGGTATTGACCACCTCTTCGGCCGGGGCCACGGCCTTCTTGTCTTCAATGAAGTCGCCCAGTGAAGAATCTTCTTCATCGCCGATGGGAGTTTCCAGCGAGATGGGTTCTTTGGCGATTTTCAGCACCTTCTTTACCTTATCCAGGGGGTAGTCCATGCGCTCGGCGATTTCTTCCGGGGTGGGGTCGCGGCCCAGCTCCTGCACCAGATAGCGCGAGGTGCGGATAAGCTTGTTGATGGTTTCACTCATATGCACCGGAATGCGGATGGTGCGGGCCTGGTCGGCAATGGCCCTGGTAATGGCCTGCCTTATCCACCAGGTGGCATAGGTGGAAAATTTGTATCCCCGTTGATATTCAAATTTGTCCACCGCCTTCATCAGGCCGATGTTGCCTTCCTGAATCAGATCAAGGAATTGCAGGCCGCGGTTGGTATATTTCTTGGCAATGGACACCACAAGACGCAGGTTTGAGCGAATCAGCTCCTGTTTGGCGCGCATGGCAGTCTGATTACCGCGCTTGACCCGCCAGACAACTTCTTCCAGGTCATAAACGTTGTGGCAGCATTTTTCCTGCAGGCGAGCCATAATTTCCATCTTGCCCATAATCATTTCCTTGAACGAAAACAATTCTTCCACAGAAAGGTTCAGCTCATCGGCCACTACCTGCGGGCTGATTTCACGGCTTTCCATCCCTGCAAACAGCTCTTCAATCTGCGTCTGGGTTTTTCCCGTTGCGAGCAGATATGCCGAAAGATCGCGCTGGCAGTTATACATCTGGCGCACATAGTCGTCCACGGTTTCAATTACCCGGTCAACCAGGGTTTTTTCCAGCTTAATGTCGCGCAGGCGCTCTACAATTTCGGTTTTATATTCAATAATCTCCATCTGGATGGCCGTCACCTTTTTGTCCATGCGGCAGCACTCATCCAATTTGGAATAAATTTTGCGCTTTTTCTTGAACAGCTGCTTTATCTCATCCAGCAGCAGAATCACACGCTGGCGCTGGTTCATTTCATCTTCGGACGGGTCGTCTTCCTCAATGGTTTTTACCACATCCTTGAGTTTGATGCGGTTATGCTTGAGGTCTTCGCCCACGCTGATTATTTCTTCCACCGCCACCGGCACTTCCACCAGAGCGTAAAGCACTTCCTGCTCGCCGGTTTCAATTTTCTTGGCAATCTGCACTTCGCCGTCTCGGTCGAGCAGAGGCACTGCTCCCATTTCCCGCAGATACATGCGCACCGGATCGGTGCTGCGGGATGAATAATCGCCGCCATCGTCGTCTTCAACCAGATCAAAGCCCGGTTCCAGCAACACGTCATCTTCCGGTTCACTGGGCGACATTGACATTTTTTTGCCTTCTTTTTCAGAATCTACAATGGCAATATCCAGCGAATCAAAAATGAAGATGATTTCTTCAACCTGTTCTGGAGTGCTGATTTCTACAGGAAGGGCCTTGTTAACCTCATCAAAGGTCAGAAAACCGGTAACCTTGCCTTTGGCGATAAGATGTTTTATTTGTTGGATTTCCTTAATGTTCCCCATTGGAATTCCTCTGTGCTTCGGTCAGCGCCCGCAAAATTTCCAGCCCGGCATTCTGATCCGGTCCCAGTCGGCGCAGCACATCTTTATAGGTTTGAGCGAGTTCTTTTTCAGCTTTGCTTTTAATACGCGCTCTGATATCAACAAACAGTTGATCACGGTTTGCTTCCGGAAGGGGGTCTGCCACGCGGCAGCGCACCCAGAACGCTTTTTCTTCCGGTGCAAAGTGTTCAAAAACCTCTGTTTCTCCAAATTTCAAAAGTTTGTTCCAAATAGCCCTGCTGAAGGGGGTGAGCAGCAACTTTTCGCAGCCGGCGGCATGCAACTGCTCCACATAACCGGGAAAACAGGCTATGAAATGAAGAATTTCCCGAGCAACAGCCTCATCCGCCCTGCCGACAACAGGTTGTGCACCCTTGCCGGAGGTTGATCTGGGCGTGCCCTCACCAGCCTGATTTTTGAACACACGTTTTTGTATTTGCCCTCTTATTTGCACTTCGTCAATACCCAAAACAGGGGCGAGGCGCGAAATAAAGTTGTTTATCAGTTCGGGAATTTCCACCTGAGCAATAAAATTTTTAAACCAGTCAACCATTTCCCGGGGCGACATGGTTGTTTTTACCGCCCCTGCGCAATAGTCGAGCCCGTCTTCAGATTTTTTTCGCAAATTTTCAAAAACTTCGCGGCCCTGCCCATCCGGGCTGTGAAGCAGGCTGTCGATGTCTTCCCCTTCGGGAAGAATGACCACCCGGCAGTTCAAACCTGCCGCGAGAATCATTTCTGCGCTGCGTAAGGCGGCCTTGCGCCCGGCGTTGTCGCCGTCAAAAAGCAGCTCCACGCAGGAAGAAAGCCCGGCCAGCCGCTGCACCTGCTCTTTGGTCAGGGCTGTTCCCAGCACCCCGCAGGCGTTGGTGTAGCCAAACTGATGCAGGGTGATTACATCGAGATAACCTTCGGTGAGCATGGCCGATTTCTGATGGCTGATGGAGCGCCGGGCCTGATAAAGACCGTATAAATGCTCGCCTTTTTTATAAATCGGCGAATCGCTGGAGTTGATATATTTGGCCTGATCGTCCGCATTTTCAATAATTCTGCCGCCAAAGGCTATCACCCTGCCGCTCAGGTTGCGGATAGGAAACATCAGGCGTCCGCGAAAGCGGTCGTAAACGCGCCCTCCTCGCTCGCTGCGGGCCAGCAGCCCCGCCTTTACTCCAAGCTCATCACGCGCTCCGTTGGCCCTGAAACAGGCGACTAGGTCGCCCCACTCATTCAGAGAGTAGCCCAGCCCGAAGGCTTCAACCATTTCCGGGCTTATCTGGCGTCTGGCGATATATTCGCGGGCAGCTGCGCCTGCCTGACTGCGCAGGTTGGCGGTGAACCGCTTCATGGCCAATTCATGCAGCTTAAGGGCCTGCCGTTTGAAATCGTCCGCTTCAGCTGCTTTGGGATTGAACGGAGCGCGGGCCAGCTCCACCCCGGCTTCTTCAGCCAGCTGAACCAGCCCCTCCCTGAATTCAAGCCCGTTGATGCGACAGTAAAAATCAATCAAATCGCCTGAAGCCTGACAGCCGAAACAGTAAAACAGGCCGTCTTCCTCATTGATGGAAAAAGAAGGCTTTGTTTCATTGTGAAACGGGCACGGCGCCACCCAACGCCCGCCTGCCCGGCGCAGCTCCAGATAGCGTTTTGCGATATCCACCAGATTGAGGCGGGATTTTATGGCTTCTATGTCGGAACGATTTGACATTTATATAAATATTGCGTTTAAAAAAGCAACTGTATCCGGTCAGTTCGCCGCGTTTCTCTAAGGAGAAGTAAGTGATTGCAGCCGTACATTATGAAAATTAATATTTCGGCAAATATTCAGAATAATATCTTTTCGGAAAAAGGGAGCGAACCTTTAATTCCCGGCGGATGAATATTATTTCAGCTCAATAATCGTTACCCCGTCGCCGCCCTGATCTTCGTTGGCAGTGTAAAAATGAGCGATGCCCGGCCGGTTGGCCAGAAAGCGGTGAATTTCCCGGCGCAGGGCCCCTGTGCCCCGGCCATGCACAATTTCCAGGCTGTCCCGCCCGGCGAGCATGGCCTGATCAATTTGAAATTCAAGCTCATGCAAAGCCTCTTCGGCGCGGGCGCCCCGCAAATCCACCCGCAGAGGAATGGACAGACCGGGCGATTCGCGCATTTCCAGCTGCCCTGCCCCTGTCGGAATATTCCTGCCGGATGAAACCTGCCCTGTTTTGGTTTTGAGCTGTGAAACTGCGTTTGCGGGCTGCCCGACCGGGCGCAAATCGCGAAATGCCGCCCAGATGGTCACGCCGTTAAAGTCAAGGCGCACCCGTTCTTTCTTCATATCAACGGATTCCACTACCCCTTTGCGCGACCAGGGAAGATATTCGGCCATATCGCCGGGGGAAAGAGCTGAGAACAGATTTTCCTGCTCCTTTTGCTCCGCTTCTTCTCCGGCAGCTGCCATGTCGGAAAGATTGCGTCTGACCGCCGACAGTTCGCGCAGGGCCTGTTTGCGTCCGATTTTTTCCGCCTGAATTTCAGCAACTATCCTGCGCCGGGTTTCATCAAGCTCTTTCAGCAGCTTGCGCTGTTCCTTTTCAAATTTTTCCCACAGCTTTTCCTTTTCAGCTTCAAATCTGAGCTGTTCTTTTTTGAGCTGATCAATTTCCGCCTCGCGTTTGAGAGCAAGGCTGTTCAGGCGAGTAATGAGCTTTGAGGCGTCTTCATCTTCCATCAGCAGATATTTTTCTGCCTGGCGAATGATTTCTTCGGGCATGCCGTTGGCCTTTGCCACATCCAGGGCCAGGCTGGCCCCTACCTGATCATAAACCAGTGTATACAGGGGGCGTTTTGTCTGCTCGTCAAACAATACGGAGGCTGCCCGCACATCATCGCGGGAGAGCGCATAAGCCTTAAACGCCGGAAAGTGGGTTGCAGCCAGCACATAGCCGCCTTTGCGCAAAATCTCATCCACCACGGCCTGAGCCAGAGCCGAGCCCTGGGAGGGGTCGGTACCGGCCCCGAATTCATCGAGAATGACCAGCGATTTTTTGCTTATCTGCGGCCAGATGGCGGCCAGATGTTCAATTTGAGCGGTGAAGGTACTCACATGTTCATCAAGGCTCTGTTCATCGCCAATAAAGGCAAACACGTTTTCCCACAGGGGCAGATCGCTGCCCGCTGCCGCCGGAACCGGAATTGCGGAAAGGGCCATCAGGGCTGTCAGGCCCAGAGTCTTCAGGCTTACCGTCTTGCCCCCGGCGTTGCCCCCGCTGATAATCATGGCCCGCTGGGCGGCAGGCAGCTCAATGTTTACCGGAACCACCTGTTCAAAGTTCATCAGGGCCAGCAGGGGATGACGGGCACTAAGCAGACGCACCTCGCCTTCAGACTCAAAACGCAGAGGTCGCCCGCAAAATCTGTCGGCCAGGGCAATTTTAGCCAGCTCCCGGTCAAGCTCAACCATGAAGGCATAAATATTTTTCAACTGCTCCTGCTCGGAGCGCAAAAGTCCGCTCAGATAACGCAGCACCTTGCGTTCTTCTTCCCGCTCCTCCTGTTTGAGTTCCTGCAGCTTGTTATTAAGGGTAATCAGAAACAGGGGTTCAAAATAACAGGTTTCGCCGGTTTGCGAATAGTCGTGGATGATGCCCTCAAGCTGCCCCTTGAAGTTGGTTTTTACCGGAAGCACATAACGGTCGGAAGACAGAGTCATGAAATCTTCCTGCAAATACTGGGCGATATTGTGCACCCGGGCAAACTCTTTGACCCTCCGGGTACACTGCTGGTGAATGGCCCGAATTTCACCGCGAATCAGAGCCAGCTCGGGTGATGCGTTGTCATCCAGCAGCCCGTCATCATTCAGACAGCGCAGGAGGGCCTGAGTGCTCATGGCAGGGCGCGGACGGGAAAGAAAAAGCCTGAGCAGGTCCGGCCAGCGGGTTTCCGGGGCGTTTTGGGGGGAATTATTGAAACGTCCGTTCCCCCTGCCGGTAATCAGCTCTTCAATTTCAGCAGCCTGGGAAAGCACCTCACGCACTGCCCAGAGGGCGTCGAGATCGAGAAAGTCGCCGGAACGACTCAGAAAATTGATGGCTCCGTCAAGTTCAGGAAAATTACGCAGTTTAAATTCAGTATACTGTCGCCAGGTATGAATCTGATCATACAGGTTGGCCTGCTTGCGCAGCCATTCCCGTTCCGGGCGTGGACGAATGGCCAGACAGGCCGCTTTTCCGGCTTCGGACACGGCAAAAGCAGACAAGTGCTCCAGCATTTTGCCAAACTCAAGCATGTTTAAACTGCGTTCCTGCATGATAAGACCTTTATCTTCAAAGACTTCAGATATTTTGGTTCAGCCACAGGCTGAAATAATGTGTGCAACGGAATGAATGCCGCCTTTACTCACGAGCATTTCATCGGACAACCGGCTTTCTGAAGAGGCCGGAAATTTCAGCCAATCTGGCTGAAGAAGCGCCCTCAACCGGCCTTATGAAAGACGTTGCTTCACCAAGGCGCTGACTGCCTTCCCATCAAGACGGCCTTTATAGTCGGCCATCAGACTGGCCATCACTTTGCCCATGTCGCGGGGGCCGGAAGCCCCTGTTTTGGCAACAGCAGCATCGACAGCAGCGGCGAGGGCATCCCCTTCCAGCATTTCCGGGAGATATTCCCTTAAAACAGAGAGCTCCGCCTCCTCTCTCGCCGCCAGATCTTCCCTCCCGCCGGCCCTGAACTGCTCAATGGAGTCGGCCCGCTGCTTAGCCTGTTTTTGCACCACGGCAAGCAGCTCATCGTCATTGACATCGCGCTTAAGTTCCACCGACAGGTTGGTGGCAGCGGTTTTCAAATGTCTCAGCACGCCAAGGCGCAGGTTGTCTCTGGCCTTGTATGCATTGATATAATCTGTATTGATGCGTTGAATTAGTGACATGCCCACCTCTCTGTAACATGACGCCCGCAGGGGTGCGGGTATTGTTGCTGGCTGCACAGACTGCCGGAAAGAGCAGATGTCCAAAATACAGGCAGGCTGATTTTGCCTTTCGCGGCAGGCTTTGTTTTTAAGAGTAAAGCCACTCGGGTCATCTGACTGAAATTTCTGTGCAATGAAAATAAAAACGGGAAACCCGAGCATCCAAATAAGGCTGAGTTTCCCGTTGTAAAGAGCAAGATGAAGCGTTTAGCCGATATTCATCTTTCTGATTTTTTTCATGAGGCGCTTGCGTGCCGCAGCGGTCTTTTTCTTTTTCTGGATACTGGGCTTTTCGTAATGCTGGCGCTTTTTCATTTCAGACAGAATGCCTGCTTTTTCTACCTGCTTTTTGAAGCGGCGCAGAGCGATGTCAAAATTATAATCGCCTTCTTCCAAATATACTCCTGGCACTGATATCACCTCCTTTTCTGAAATTTGATTCCGGGTACAACCCGCAAACAGCGACAGACTGAAACTCTGTCCAAGCCGTTTGGATGCAGCCTTGTAGCAGAAGTCTTGAAAAAATGCAAGCAAATTTACAATTTTTGCAAAACAGGCGCAGGCTGCTGCATCTGCACTGTTCATACCTGAAAATGATACGAAAAGCATCTGTCTGCCGGATGGAGCAATACTTTACCCGTATCTTTGCTGAATATCTTTTTCTGCTTTTGGCAGAATCGCCCTGCGGGCGTCAGGCGGCGGCAGTTGTTTACCGCCCAAAGAAAAGGCCCCGCAGGCGTTTAAACCGGGGACCTGAATCTGACATTATTTAAATGAATCTTTCAAATCTTTTCCAGCGCGGAATTTTACTATTTTGGCTGCCGGAATGTCGATTTCTTCACCGGTACGGGGGTTGCGCCCCTTGCGGGCCTTGCGCTGCTCAACTGCAAAGGTGCCGAACCCGGTAAGGGTAACCTTGTCATCTTTCTTCAGGGCGTCGTGGGCAGCCTCAAGAAGGGCATTGATGGCGCGCTCCGCACCGGCCTTGGTCATATTCGCTTTTGCAGCAATTATGGCAACCAGTTCAGCCTTAGTCATGTGAACCTACCTCCTGTCTTTAAAGATTAAGTTTCAGCGCAAACAAAGGTGGCATTTTTGCGCTACCTGATTTAACGGCATTCTTAAATCTCATAAACACGTTTTGAGAGAGGCTGTCAAGCAGAATATTTAAAATATTATATTCGCAAGTTTTTGAAATTGTTCCGGGGTGAGGGCTTCAGGACGAACGTCAAAATTCAAATTTTGCTGATTAAGCAGTTCATCCGCCTCAGGTTTCCAATGTGATTTC
>JAFQMU010000096.1 GCA_017421085.1 Desulfovibrionaceae bacterium
ACTGCCCGGATAATTTCTCCGGTATAAAGCCAGGTTACAATGGCGGTAAGCAGGGCAGCAAGTACAATCCAGGTAGCCCATCTGTCCATAATGCGGACAATCGGGGTTCTTGAGGCGTTGGCCGACTCCACCAGCCGGATCATCCGTTGCAGGGAGCTGTCTTCGCCGACTTTGAGCGCCTGCATGTCAAATGCCCCCAGGTAATTGACTGTGCCGCTGAAAACTTCATCGCCGGGGTCTTTATCTGCGGGCAGTGATTCTCCTGTCAGCAGCGACTGGTCGACAGCGGTGCTTCCGGCCTGGATGACCCCGTCCGCAGGGATGGTTTCACCTGGCAAGACCCTGATAATATCGCCGCACTGGACCTCCTCCGCCGGGATGATAAATTCTGTTTCATCTCTGATAATCCGGGCTGTTCGCGGGGTCATGTCCACCATCTTTTGAATGCCTTCACGGGCCTTGCGCACGGTGCGTTCTTCGAGGAGGGATCCCAGGGTCATAATGACGGCAACTTCTCCGGCTGCGAAGATTTCGCCGGTGCACACCGCGGCGATAAGGGCCATGGATATAAGCATACCGGCCTTGATGTTAAATGAGCTGATGAGGGCCGTTGCAGCATTTTTCACAATCGGTATGCCGCAGAGCAGCACAGCTATCCAGGCCGGGTCAAAAGGCAGGGGGCCTCGCAGCTCGAAAAAGCTGAAAACAAGCGTAATGCCTCCGATTACGGCTGCCGTAAGATGGCGTTTTTCCTCATTAAATAACAATTCTTTCATATTACCCCCTTCTGCGGATTGAGAACGTCTGCCCTTGCGTACGATAGGCTCCCCGGTATTTTGGAGGTGGAATCAGCATGCCGGTTTTCCACCTGTACAGTAAATTTCATCTGCTGGAGCCGGTACAACTCTGGAATCACGGAACGTGGTTTTCAGCCGCTTTTTGAGCCTCGTACTCTGAAGGAGGTCGGTTTATACCCGGAATCGACTTTAACTTATGCGGGAAAACTGTTCCATGGCCCGGGCAAATTTCTTCAGCGTTTCGTCTGCATCGCCGTTGGCAATTCCGTCAAGCACGCAGTGGTGGAGGTGTCCTTCCAGGATAATCTGTCCGGTTTTATGCAGGGCGGACTTGGCTGCGCTTATCTGCACAAGAATATCCTCACAGAGCACATCTTTCTGCACCATGTTGCTGATGCCCCGCACCTGTCCTTCTATTTTTTTGAGCCGTGCCACCACAGCGTCCACATCCATACATTCGCGCATATTAACCTCGTCTGGTTTAACAGGGTGTTCTTCCGCGCCAGAGTAATGGATTTTGAGAAAAACCGCAAAGTCGGCGAGGCAGCGCAGACTTTGCCGATTTTCGGCTTTCACTTTCAGGCGGGTGAAACTGAGTTTTTACTTTCATATACTATATACCCCGATAGGGTATATGTATTGAAAAGGAAAGTCAAGCTCCAATTACTGCTTTGCTTTTTGCCTGTATTGAGTGGAGGATGGTTTTGTCTTTTCAGCTGTTGTTAAGCGGAGTTTCACTGCCTGTCGCGTCAGCTTCCTGATATATCGTAATCCGGTTGCGTCCATTTTGCTTTGACTGATACAGGGCGATGTCAGCGTGCTTAATCAGCACATCGGCAGGAGTTCTGGTTTTTTCAGGAAGTGAAACCAGACCAAAACTGATGGTAACCCGGATGGTTTTTCCGTTTACCTCTATACCGGTCTGCTCACAAAGGCGGCGCAGTTTTTCCAGAACTCCGGCGGCAGTTTTCTGTCTGGTGTGGGGGAGCAGAAGAATAAATTCTTCTCCGCCATATCGGGCCACAATGTCGGAGTTGCGCAGATTTTTTTGCAGCAGGGCGGCAATGTGTCTGAGCACTACATCGCCTGCATCATGCCCGAAGGTATCGTTTACCCTCTTGAAGTGGTCAATGTCGGCCATGCCCAGGCTGAGTGGGGTGGCATAGCGGACGGAAAGTTCTATCTCTCTCTGGAAGGCTTCCGGAAAATAGCGCCGGTTCCACAGGTTTGTGAGCTGATCGCGGTAAGAGAGGTCACGAAATTCTTCTGTGCGGGCCTGCAGTTTTTTTACCATGTCGCGCAGGTTGTCGGCCAGCCGGCCCATGTCATCGTTAGTGTGGATGTCCAGAGCGGCATCTTTTTTATCATCGCTTACATTTGTTATGTAGCGGCTGATTTCCCGTATCGGGGCGCTTACATGAAAGCCAACCAGGACAAACAGAGCCAGCATGACAACAAGCAGGATGACGCTTAATTTTATGCTTTGGGTAATGGCTTCCTTTTCAATTTTCATCAGCTTGTTCAGTGGCGTCCCCGCAAACCATAATCCGGCG
>JAFQMU010000097.1 GCA_017421085.1 Desulfovibrionaceae bacterium
CCAGCGGAGAGCCAAGCGCCTGAATTTCCGCCTGAAGATTATGCTTGCGCAGCTGCTCCAGCTCTTTTTTCAGGGTTTCGTCCTCCTTCGGCCCGGTGACAACCACTATCTGGGGAGTTGGCGTGTTTTCCGTCTGGGTCGAATCTGTCGCCGGGCCTTGCGGAACAGCCGGAAGCGCCAGGCCTTGCAGGTTTTCACCATAGACCAGCGGCTTGTCGTCATTCTTGTTTTCAACCACTGCCTGCTCCTGCTGCTCGCCCTCTTTCGGCCCTTTCTGGTTGAAGAAGCCCCATAAAAAGACCATGAGCAGGATAAAACCCAGCACCCCGCCGATATAAAATGGCTTACGACTCATTTTCGTGGCCTGGGGCTTGGGCATGAAGGCGTTTGGGCTCTGGCTCATCGCTCTAATACCGCCTGATTTCTATCTTCTGCTGTTCCTTGCCCACACCGAGAATCAGATCAACCCCGTCAAAAATCCCGTCCACAATCATGGTGGAATCGCTCACCCGGTAGTTGACCAGCACGTCTTTCTGCCCGTTACGCACGAGCAGAACCGGGATTTCCCCATTCCGGCTCCTGGCAGGCAGGCGAATAAACATCTGACGGCCATCGTCATAAACCCGTTCCGGCTTCCAGTTCACATCCGCGCCCTTGATGTCGTAGTTGAAATTGAGTTTGCTCAGGTCAACCTGCTGCCCGTCAAAGTCGCCGCTGCTCCAGAATTCCCGCTTTTCTTCCCGCTGCTGCCGCTCGGCCTGAATACGCTGGATATCCTGCAAATAGGTGAAACCGACATATGGGGTATGTCCGTTTCTTCTCGATATCAGCTTCATGTGATACACCAGCCGGTCGGTGGTGATCACCGCATTGGTTTCCAGCCCGGCGTTAAGAGGCTTGATCAGCAGGTGGGTAACCGGCCCCTGCAAGCTGCCGCTGGTGGCCACTTCAATCAGCCAGCGGGCCGAATCGCCGATCATGATTTCATTCACTTCTTCGCCCGGCTGGAGTTCCACATCGCAGATTTGTAATGGGGCGGCGATTACCGTGGGCATGGTCGCCCCGTGCATGAACACCACCTTGCCATTGGACACCAGCATGGGGTTTATCTGCTGATTTGCGAACTGGTTGGACAGTTCCAGAGCCTTGCGCTCCTTGCCGTCCAGGGCCGGGTTTTTATTGCTGATGTAAGATGTCGCAGGCGGCTGAGCCGGAGCGCCGGGAAAAGGCCCCATTTCATCTGTTTCAGGCGCAGCCGAAACAGCAGGTACTCCAAGCAGAAAAACAAGCATGAAAGACAGAAGAATACGCATTTTTACTCCTGAATCCGGTTTTGGTTGGAAGGCGTCGCTTCTGGAGCGAACACCTTTGAGGCGGAAATCGCCGTGATGTAAATGCCGCCCGGGTTGGCCAGAATCTTCGCTTCATCAGTGGGAGGTTCGAGCATTATTGTTACTGTTGCCTCATAGCTGGTCTGGTCGAGCAGCGCCCCGTTATGACTGCGCAGGCTTTCCTTCCACTCAATCCGCCAGCTGTCGGACGAGACCGACAGGGGCAGACCCTTGACCTCAACCTGGACAATCTGACCTTTGCCCGCCCGCTCATAGGGGTTGTTCAGGGCAAACCATTCCCTGATTTCACCTCTGGCCGCCCCGGCCATGAAGTGGCTCAGGCGTTCTATCATCCTGCTTTGCAGATTGCGGTCAGGAGTGACCGAGCGCCAGTTAGTTACAAACGTGGCAATTTCCGCCTGAATCAGCCGTTGCGGGGATACTGCGGCGTTTTCCGCCCGGGAAACTGCCTGCGCCCGGCCCAGCCGGTCAACTTCCACTACGTAAGGCACTACCTTGTAATGGCTTGCCTGCACCACGTTGCCGCAAATGCTGATAATCGTCACAACCACGCAGAAAAACGCGAACAGCCGCCAGTTGCGGGCCTGGGCGATATAATCGCCATAGCGTTCCAGCCATTCCGCACGGCCATTCAGGTAAGGATTGTCAACCTTCGGCAGCCTGGCGTCTGTTTGCTGGGTATCTTTTTTCTTGAAAAAGGCCATTTTTCCTCCTTTTATATCCTTTTGTTTTGCATTAGGATTTAAAATATGTTTTTACCTGAGAAGGGAGGCGTAAAATGTCTAAAGAGTTTGCCATACCTGTCGCCTTCAGCGAAGAACTCGGCGTTGTATCCATTGAAGAGGCAAGAGCTGCATATCTCGCTCAAAGTAACCCGGACAAAAGGTATTCCTTCGTTTGTGCTGATGAGAGCTGCCGGATAAAAATCAGCGCTGTCAACTGCTATAACGAAGTGTTTGAAACGACGCCTCATTTCAGAAAATTCCCTAATACAGAACACTCCGCCGGCTGCATTTATGGCGTTTACTCCGATGTTTATGGGAACATGCTTGAAAACAAAGCCAAAGTGCGGCCACGTCTGTATCTGATTTCCATACTCATTTACTCCTATAAGCTGTCGTTCTGACGTTGGGCTTCATGCTGTGAGCGCAGAACATTGCTCACGCTCTGCCCGCTTTCTCTGGCACGCGACATTGCGCTGCCAAGCGTGCGGGCTGTGCCCATGATGCCGCCCTGCCCCTGCATCCCGGCCAGAGAGGCTGCCGCCTTGACGTTGGAAAGACCGGCCGCCCCGGCGGCCACGGCGCTTGCGCCGCCGCTGGCCGCTGCCGCGCCGACGTGTACTCCGGCCATTACCGCCGAACCCAAGGCGTTGCTGTTGCTGACGTGCGAGCCGTTGATTATTCCGGCACAGGCGTCTGGAAGCTGCTTGACCAGGACAAGGAGCACTGCGCAGGCGGCAAGGGTTGTTAAAATATCTTCAAACTTGGTCCCTGATATAGTAAAGCTATTTATGAAGCTCATACCTATACCGAGCAGGAGATAAATAACGAATAGCTTGAAAGCTACAGACAGAGCATAGCGGCAGGTGTTTACAGCATAGTCCTTGAACATGCCTGAACCACTAAGACCAAGTAGTACAATAGAAGCTGTCATAGCAATTAAAGCTTCGCATTTAATGAATAATACTTGAGCTGTAATAAGTGCCAAACAAATTACTAATACAATGGTAGCTATAGCTAATCCCAAGGTCTTTATTGGAGCAAGGGCGGAAGCTTCTTTCCAGTAGTTTTCGACTAAATCCAGTGCAAGTAAAAATGGTGCGTCAACAGATGTAGGTGAAATACCAAGTTCACCGGATATTCCAGTCATCCCTTTTATGATTTGCCAACTCCATTCCTGCCAGTTGTTAATAATGGCGAAGAAAATTCCGGCAGTAATAAGCATCATCGCGAATTGACCTAAAATCATTGGCAATTCTGGTCTCTGGAGTACCATACGAACTCCAAATATACAGACATCAAGAATCAGAAGGACATAAAACAGGGAAAGCGCATATTTTTTGATGATATCTCCCCATTGTTGTGATTTTTCTTTATACTCATTATAAATATCAGCAACTATTCCGCTATTATCTACTTCAGCAAATGCCGTGTTGACTAAGAATAAGTAAATCATTATGAAACTTCCTGAAAACAACAGGAGGTTTTTCCAGATGAAAGCTTTTTTTAGTCTAAAACTCATTTTGTGTACCTTCTTGCTCACTTTTTCCCTGCTTCTGGCAGGCTGCGGTGATGAGGCGGCCAACTACTATGGGGCTTGGAAATCTGTAAAAAGCAACTCTTTCACTAAAAAGCCGGATGTTTATATCTTGACTGAAAACTCTGTTACCGTGAACGACTCTGATAATCCTGTCGCAGTGCGTTATGAAAAACGCGGCGAAGAAATGGTTGTCATTGTAAATGCAACTGACCAGCCCATGCTGATAATTACCCCCATTGATGAAAATAAAATTAAACTTGATAGTGGTTTCTTCTCTGTTGCCAATAATGGAGAATATGTTCGCACTACCGAAGAAGATGCCAAGGCGATTATCGATATGAAAGTTGAACGACGTAAGCCTAATGATGATGGTTTTTAGAATCCGTCATCATTAGCCATATCGATGCTTACGCCTTCCAAAATGCTCATATCCGTAAACTCGCGCCAGAAGGCTTCAGCCGCTTCATCTTCTTTTTGCTGGCGCATGTCTCGCTGAATGTTCGACTGAGTGGCAGTAGCCATCAATTCCCTCAACTGGCGGTTTTCGCGTAGCTGCAAGGCCGCCAGTTGATTTGCCGATTGCAGGGCCTGCATCTGGCCTTCCGGGGTGTTCAGCAAATCATCAATATAATTGTCAAAAGCGGCGGGGTCTTCCGTCAGATCGGCCAGCTGCGCTCCGGAAAGCTGGAAGGTCGCTTCACTCGCCCGGTTTACTTCTTCCGCCCACTTATCCCACTGCTCCCGGTATGCTTCCGGCCCGCCGGTCGTGACTATCCCGACCAGAGAGGCGTAATCGGGATAGGCCGCGCTGAAAATCTCACTCAGGGCAGTGATGTCGGCCCGGTAGGTTTTCAGGTTCTCGGCCTGCATGGCCAGACGGTGAAATGTGTGCCGGAGATCCGCACGCAGGGTGGCCGGAAGGCGCAGCGTATTCTGAAGCATGTTCTGATACTGCTCGATGTTCTGCTGCACCATGCGTAACTGGGCCTCGGTCTGTTGCAGCTCTTCCGCATAAGTCTTGGCCAGCTGCTTGAGCTGATCAGCGCTCTGGGCCTTCTCGATGGCCTGAATTGTCCTGTCGCTGCAATTGGTGCAGTAAACCGTGTCCGCCCCGGCCACTCCGACACCGGCCAGACTGAAAAATAAACTTAAAGCAATGATTGAATTTTTCATTTTCGCCTCTGATGTTTGAAGTTCCCTGCGCCGGGGCAACCCACGTTGCCCCGGCTATCTCCTTCTGCTATGTATGTTTTTGGCTAACTTACAAAAGGAGATTAAATTTGATGCAACATTGCATGGATCCTAAAGGCAAATGGTTTTACAAGGTCATGTTGGCTGAAAACAAATTCGTAACTATGTACTGTTCAGAATATACACTCCCTGATTCAGATGATTATCCTGTCCTTGTTTATTCTGATGCCTTCGTTAAAATATGGGATGCAGAACAATATAATTACGCTCCTCCAGAAAAATGGATCCATGATAAGAAGTTTCCTGACGCTGATAACGCTTTTAAAAACAGTGAATGTTGGCCTGTACGACTTGCAGAAATAGGAATGGTCTACCACCCAATCTCTGGAAAGCTTCGCCTTGTTAATGGAGTAACAAGAACTTTGTGGCTGCTTACCCACGGCGCAAAGTATTTTCCCATTCTCTGTCCCAAGCGTGATATATCAAACCTTATCAAGGAGACTTGGTACTGCTGACCTTGTGCTGTCCGCCTTTCTCGGCTGCCTCCCAACGTCTTGCTCTCTCAGCTATTTCAAGGTATTGCCCGTAGAAGGCATCAATGTCTCTTTTCCCCGGCCAGGGCCTTGGCA
>JAFQMU010000011.1 GCA_017421085.1 Desulfovibrionaceae bacterium
GGCAGCTCCCCTTAATGAAAAACGATTAAAATGCAAAAGGAACATTTCGGGCTATGGATGACTTCAAAGCAGTAATTTTTACAATTCTCGCCCTGCTGGTTATCGGGGTGCCGATTGGGTTTAAACTGCGGCCTTTCACCTGCTTCAAAAAAGTATCCGAGAAAGTGGTCGGCATAAGCGTTTATCTGATTTTGCTTCTGCTTGGCGCTGGCCTGGGCGCCAACCAGAACCTGATGAGCCAGCTCGCTGAAATGAGTTATGCAGCAGTAGTAATCACTCTGGGCGCAGTTGTCGGCAGCGCCTTGGTTTCATGGCTGGTGTACCGCCTTTTCTTTATACGCAAAGCAGGAAAGCTCAGCAGAGGGGAGGAGTAATGAAAAGCAGCTTAATAGCCCTGTCCGTATTTATTGTCGGTCTGCTTCTGGGCAAATTCAGTCTTCTTCCTGAATTCATGTTCAACCCGCTTCTGCCTCTGGCGGTGCTGTTTGTAATGGTTCTGTTTGTGGGTATTGGTCTTGGCTTTTCCAGAGAATGCTGGGAAACGCTGCGCCGCATGCACCTGCGTATTCTGCTGGTGCCTGTGGGAGCCATTGTCGGAACATACGCCGGTGTTCTGGCAGCGTCACCTTTCCTGCCTGAATACAGCCTCTGGCAAATTCTGGCTGTCGGCTCCGGCTTCGGATACTACAGCCTTTCAAGCTTTATCATCACCGGGGCGGGTCTGCCGGTTCTTGGCTCAATTGCGCTGCTTTCCAATATCATGCGCGAGGTATCCACCCTGCTGCTTACTCCGGCCCTGGTCAGACTGCTGGGACCGCTCGCCCCCATCGGCACTGCCGGAGCCACCTCAATGGATACCTGTCTTCCGGTCATCCTGAAAAATACTGATGAAGCATATGGCCTGATTTCCATTTTCAGCGGAACCCTGCTCACCATGCTGGTTCCGGTAATAGTTTCCTTTTGCCTCGGCATGGGATGACAAATTTTTGTTAACATTGAAGCGGATTCAGGCTTGACAAGCACTGCCCTATTTAAGATAATTGATAAAATGTCAGCAAAGTATCACATGCAATAAGGATAACTCTATGGCTTCTGAAGAAGTAATACTGCAAAAACTTGAGGGGTTCGACACAAAAACAGCAGTTGCCGCCATGGCCGGCAAGGTGTCTCTGTACTTGATGATTATTAAAAAATTTGTGGGAATGTACGCTGAAGACATGCCGGAAAAAATAGAGGCGCTGCTGGCTGCAAACGATCTGGAAAGTCTGCGGCGTGAAGCCCATACCATTAAAGGGCTGGCCGGGAGCATTGGCCATCCCGGGCTGCAAAGCGCGGCCCTGGCTCTGGAAAATGCTGCCAAGGCAGAAGCCCCCGCAGATGAGCTGAATGCGGCATCAACGACCTTTTTGAACACTCTGGCGGAAGTAATCGCCAAAATTCAGGCTGCTCTGGCAGAAGCTTGAGTTCTGCAAACAGAAATTCTGACTAGAAATAATGAAACCTGCTTTTAAAGCAGGTTTCATTATTTCTACAGCTGCGCACTCTTTCTCCGGAAATCAAGCCTGTGACCGATGTCTGAACACCGCGCTCAGCAGCGCAAATTTAGATACCGCTGACGCTAAAAAACGCTGAGAACAAATTACAGCATGTTGACCGGATCCAAATCAAGGCTCACCCTGAGTATGCTTTTGCCCATGATGCTCAGCAATTCCGCATACAGGCTGCGTATTGACGGCCAGTTGTCAGATTTAAGCAAACACTGAAAACGACGCTCACCACGCAGCCCGGCAAAGGGGGCTGGAGCCGGACCAAGCACGCTGACGCCTGTTTTGCCGGCCAGTTCACGAAGAATTTTCCCCACAAGACGCACCTCTTCGTAAGCTTCTTCTCTGCCTGCCGGATAGCTTATCCTGATCAGCCCCAGACGCACAAAGGGAGGATAGCGGCGCAGCTTGCGCAAGGCGAGCTCCCTGTGAAAAAAGCCTTCATAGTCGGCATTCCTGATATATTCCCAGCAAAAATGCCCAGGGTCGCGGGTCTGCACAATTACCCGGCCGGGATTGTCGCCCCGCCCGGCCCGTCCGGCCGACTGCATTATCAGCTGAAAAGTTCTCTCAGCCGCCTGATAATCAGGCAAGTTAAGGCCGAGGTCGGCATCGGCGATAAGCGCCAGAGTTACACCTGGGAAATGGTGCCCCTTGGAAAGCATCTGAGTCCCTACCAGCACCTGAGCTTCTCTACGGGCAAAAGCAGCCAGAATTTCCTCGGCCCGGCCCGGCCTGCGGGTAGTATCCCTGTCCAGACGCAACACGCCTGTCCCGGCAGGCAGGGCTGCCAGCATTCTTTCCTCAAGCTTTTCAGTGCCTTCTCCCATCGGAAGATAATTAACGCCTCCACAGCCCGCGCAAGGCTGAGGAAATAAGCGGGATTCACCGCAATAGTGGCAAAGCAGACGATTGCGCGCCTTGTGAAAAGTCATTCCCACTTCACAATGCGCACACTTTATTACCTGCCCGCAATCCAGACAGTACATCAACGGGGCGTAGCCTCTCCGGTTAAGCAAGATAACCGCCTGCCCTCCCTGCCCCAGGGTTTCTTTCAGGGCAAGCAGACTCTCCGGCGCAATAATGGAATCATATCCCCCCTGTTTTCCTATATCTACAAATTGCAACTCCGGCATACCGCCGCGGTTTAAACGCTGATGCAGTCTGAACATGGGCATCTGCGCCGCGCCGCCTGCGCTTTCAGGCAGGGCGGCGTAATAAGTGCGGATATCTGGTGTGGCCGAGCCAAGCAGCAAAAGCCCTCTGTCCCGACGGACCAGATACCATGCAACCTCTTTTGCCTGATAAAACAGTCCTTCATCCTGCTTGAAAGAGGCATCGTGCTCCTCATCGAGCACAATCAGCCCGACATTTCTGAGGGGAAGAAATAAACTTGAGCGGGTGCCGCAAATCAGGAAAGGTCCCTCCTTTTCTGCAATCAGCCTGAACAGACGCTCCCGCCTGCCTGACGACTGATACCCATGGCTCAGATAAATTTCCGCATGGGGCAGATGTCTGCGCGCCTCCTTTTCCAGCTTGCAGGCCAGAGCAACTTCCGGAGCCAGCAGAACGACATTGCGCCCTTCCCTCAACGTGCGGGCAGCCAGCTCAAGATATACACCGGTTTTGCCGCTCCCCGTCACCCCGTGCAGCAGGGCGGCGCTGCCTGATGCCGCCAGATTCTCAAGCCCTA
>JAFQMU010000098.1 GCA_017421085.1 Desulfovibrionaceae bacterium
AAGAACAGTCTGCTCACCGACGGCCAGATAGTCCTCCGCCTCACGGGTCATGTGAGTGAAGGAGCAGATATCCGGACGCTCCAGCAAGGCTTTACCCAGAGCGGCGATTTTCCGCGCATTATTGGGAGAAGGAAAGGTAATCAGCTCAACGGCAATTTTACCGCTTAGCCGGGAGATGCGCAAATTCAGAAAACGCAGCACGCGGCCAGCAATTCCGGTTTCACCCGGAACATAGGCGGACAGGCCCGAACTTTTCACCCACGCCCGCACCTCTCGTAAAATCTCCAGAAACGAAGCAGGCGCAACAGGGCAGGCCTCCACCTCCACCACGGCATGAGCTCCCCTGCGCCGCAGCCCGAGCAGGGTTCTTCCCCCTTCCTCTTTGGCAGCAGGATATTTTTTTGAAACCGCCCCCGGGCTGGCAGACTTGAAGGAGGTCTGCTCATCCAGACTGAAGGCAAACTCCATCCTGGCCCGAAAATCTCTTATCTGTGGAGAAGGCGCCGGAGGAAGCATCAGGCTTTTCAGAAGCTCAGGGGCGAACCCGCCAATATTAATCAGGGCTCTGGTCAAAGCCTCCTGCTTAAGTTCAAGCTGTACAGGATAGGGAATTTCCTGCCACTGACAGCCCCCGCAGACCCCGAAGTGAGGGCAGAAGGCTTCAGCCTGACCGGGTGCAGGCTCAACAACCTGAAGGCGTCTGGCCTGAGCATTTCCTCTTGAACTGGAAATGACTTTGGCCAGAACTTTCTGCCCCGGGCAGCCCACATCAACATAAAACGAAATGCCGCCGCTGCGTGCAAGCAACTCCCCTCCCGGGGCGACTGTTTCCAGTTCAAGCGGAAACTCCCTGCCTGCCAGAGGGTCTATCCCCCGGTCTGCCGGTTTCTCTCCGGTTTGTACCGGGGCAATGAACAGCGGAGCCGGCTGTTTCGGAGCAATCAGCCCCTTCTTTCTGCGAGCGTCAGCCATAGAAATCAGAGTGAACCCGCTTTTCCATTATATCGAGCAGATAACGCCCGTAGTCATTATTGCGCATAGGCCAGGCCAGCTCGCGCAACTGGTCTTCATTGATATATCCCAGGCGGTAGGCGATTTCTTCCGGGCAGCTGATTTTCAGCCCCTGCCGTTCCTGCAGAGTGCGCACATAGTTGGCGGCCTGATCAAGAGAATCAAAGGTGCCGGTATCAAGCCAGGCGGTGCCTCTGCCCAGAATCTCCACCTCAAGGGCGCCCGCCTGCAGATACAGGTTGTTCAAATCGCTGATTTCCAGCTCCCCGCGCGGCGAGGGCTTCAGGGTTTCGGCGTATTCCACGACCTGATTATCATAAAAATACAATCCGGTAACAGCATAGCGCGACCTGGGATTTTCCGGCTTTTCCACAATGCTCAGGGCCTTGAAATTTTCATCGAACTCCACCACCCCGTAGCGCTGCGGGTCATTGACCGGATAACCGAATACCCTCGCCCCCTTTTCCAGCCTGGCAGCCGCCTGAAGTTTGCCAGTGAGATTATCGCTGTGAAAGATGTTGTCTCCAAGAATCAGGCAGCATGTATCGCTGCCGATAAAGTCTCGGGCCAGCAAAAAGGCCTGAGCCAGACCGTCCGGGCTGGGCTGAACAATATAGTTCAGTTCAATGCCCAGCTGACTTCCGTCTCCCAGAATTTCCCTGAACAGGGGCAGGTCGACCGGGGTGGAGATAATGCAGATTTCTCTGATTTTGCTGAGCATCAGCGTAGACAGAGGGTAATAAATCATCGGTTTGTCATAAATGGGCAGCAGCTGTTTGCAGACAGTTCTGGTAATAGGATATAACCGGGTGCCTGAGCCGCCCGCCAAAATAATTCCTTTCATACTCAATCCCTCACTTGTTGGGGCATCCCTTTCGGGCATGAAGCTGTTTAGCTTCAGCCGCGAATGTTTGAACGGGTTCCCGCCCGCCTTCCGGCTGCGCTTTACATCCCGCCCTGGAAAAGTTTGTCCGACAGCTTAAACTTCTCCGCCCAGACGTACCAGTTCAACCGTTCTGCACCGACCGTCGGCTTCATCAATATCAAAAATTGCGCCGCACATCCACAGGGGACCTTCCGCCAGCCTGAATTTGGCTGGGAGTTTATTTACAAACCTTGGCACAACCACATGCGGATCCAGCCCCAGCACCGACTGCTCAACCCCGCACATGCCGAGGTCGGTAAGATAACCGGTGCCCTGCGGGAGAATCTGATTATCATAAGTCTGCACATGGGTATGCGTTCCGGCCACGGCCGATGCCTTCCCATCCAGAAACCAGCCCAGGGCTTTTTTTTCACTGGTGGTTTCCGCGTGAAAGTCTACCAGCACAATCTTCACATCTGAAGGCAGCCCCTCAATCAGGGCCTCAGCTCCCCGGAAAGGACAGTCAACCTCTTCAAGGTTATGCCTGCCCAGCAAATTGAGCACAGCAAATCTCACCCCGGAATGCTCATATATGCCCAGCCCTTTCCCGGGTGCGGCCGGGGGGTAGTTGGCGGGGCGGAGCAGACGCGGCTCGCGCTCCAGCCAGGCGTAAATTTCGCGGTTTTTCCAGATATGATTCCCGCTGGTGATCACATCCACTCCCAGATCAAACAGCTCATTCATCACCTTGACGGTGATGCCTGAGCCCCCGGCGGAATTTTCTCCATTAAGCACAACCGCATCTATTTCTTTTTCCTTGCGCAAGGCGGTCAGCCTGTTGCGGATAATTGTCCTTCCCGGTCTGCCTACGGCATCTCCCAGCATCAGAAAGCGCATGTCTTCTCCTTATTGCGTCCATGCCAATTCTGCATGTTTTAATCAGGAATGTAAAGACGAACCTGAGGCGCAGGTTAAGCAGGCCCCACAATCTCTGCCCTTTCCTGCGACTTAATTCCATTCGCCGCGGGCTTCCGGAGGGAGCTCTGAAGCGTTTTCTTCCTCTTCATATTTTTGCAGTTTAAGATGCAGGGTTTTTCGGCTGATTCCAAGCCGCTTCGCCGCTTCAGACTTGTTCTGCCCGGTATCCTGCATGGTTTTGAGAATAATCGCCCGCTCCACATCATGCAGCGTTTCTCCCGGCGACAGGGAAAAAGCGCCCCCGCCCGGCAGATTCGTCCCGTTCTCTTTTCGCCCCCCGGCAATCTGCGGCGGCAGCTCCCGTTCATCAACATATTCTCCCACCAGCAGAACAACAGCCCGTTCAACGGCGTTTTCCAGCTCCCGCACATTACCGGGCCAGGAGTAACGCAGCAGGCTGTCCATAGCCGCCGGAGTGAAACCATGTACGGCTTTTCCGCTTTCACCTGCGAATTTTTTCAGAAAATGCTGCGCCAGCAGGGGAATATCATCCCGGCGTTCCCGCAGCGGTGGAAGCTCAAGACTGACTACATTGATGCGGTAATACAAATCTTCACGAAAACGTCCGGCCCGCACTTCTTCTTCCAGATTTCGGTTAGTGGCCGCAATCAGGCGCACATCCACACTGACGGGACTGTCCCTCCCCAGGGGGTGCACCTCCCTTTCCTGAATGGCCCGCAGCAGCTTGGCCTGCATGGAAAGGGGAATTTCCCCGACTTCGTCAAGAAACAGGGTGCCCTTAGCGGCGGCTACAAAACGTCCTTCCCGCCGTCTGTCAGCCCCGGTAAACGCCCCTTTTTCATGCCCGAACAGCTCCGCCTCAAACAGACTTTCAGTGATGGCAGCGCAGTTAAAAGCAATGTACGGCCCGTCCCGCCGCTGGCTGTTCATGTGAATGGCCCGGGCTATCACCTCCTTGCCGGTTCCCGACTCGCCGGTCAGAAGCACCGTAGCCTCGGAAGAGGCAAAGGTCTGGACCATGCTCAGCACCTTGTCCATGGCCTCGCTTTTGCCGATAATGCCGCCTGAGTCAAAACCTGCGCCCAAACTCCGGCGCAGCCCGGCATTTTCCTCACGCAGGCTGTGCAATTCAAAGATATTGTGCAGACATGTTTTCAGACGGGTAAAATCAAGGGGTTTGGTCAGATAGTCAAACGCCCCCTCCTTTATCGCCTGTACGGCGTCTTCAATTCCGGAGTAGGCCGTCATAATCAGCACAGGAATGGCCGGATTATACTCCTTGATTTCACGCAGGGCCTCAAGCCCCGACTTTCCGGGCATTCTTACATCCATCAGAACCAGATCATAGGGCCTTTCACGGCAGAGGTCCACAGCCTGCTCGCCGTTCACGGCTTTGCTGACGGCATAGCCCCAGCCGTCAAGCAGGGTGTTGAGCATGTTCAAGTGGCCGCTGTCGTCATCCACCGCCAGAATGTGCCGTTTGATTTTTTTCATATTCACCTCGCATAAGGCAGCAGAATGCTGAACCGGCTGCCCCTGCCCGGCAGGCTGAACACTTCCAGCCTGCCTCTGTGCTGTTCAACAATATGGTTGGTTATGGCAAGCCCCAGCCCCGTACCCTCGGGCCTGGTGGTGAAATAGGGGGTAAACAATTTTGCCTGCACCTCATATGACATGCCCGGCCCGTCATCTTCCACGCTTATCCGCCACCACTGCCCGCCGCCGGAGTCCGCTTCCGGGACGATGCACAGCTTTACCGAGCCATTGCAGGGAGATGCCTGCACGGCATTAATTATGATGTTGAGCAGGGCCTGCAACATTTTATCCTTGTCGAGCATGGCCATGGGAGCCTCCGCTCCCGAACCGGCGGAGAGCGCAAGCTTAACCTGCTTTTGTTCCGCCTCCGCTCCGGCCAGACGCATGGCCCTTTGCACAACCTCAAGCAGATTTTGCTCCTGCAGGTTCAACTGACCGGCCCGGGCCACCCCCAGCAACTCAGAAACTACCCGGTTCAGCCGCTCCACCTCATCGTTCATCAGCTCCACCACGCTCAGCAGACCTCGTCTGGTTTCAGGCGATTCGGACGATTCCGGCATATTGACATCAGTAAAGGTTATTTTTGCGCAGGCATCGTCATTTTCAGCAGACAGACTCAGCCGTTCGCCCAGCCATGCGACGTACCCTTTAAGCGCACTAAGAGGGTTGCGGATTTCATGGGCAACCCCGGCCGCCAGATTGCCGAGGGCGCTCAGACGCTCACCCCGGCGCACCTGCTCCCTCAGCCGGTTCAGCTCCTTCAAATCGCGCAGGATGAATATGTATCCCGTATCATTGCCCTGGTAATCTTTAATCAGGGCGGCGCTCAAGTTTACCGGAAGGGGCGCCCGGCCTGCACAGACCATTTCCAGCTCCCGGTCAACAATCACTTCTCCCCGCTCAAGCTGGGATTGCAAACCCTGCCAGTCAAGAACAGGATAATCGCCAAGTCCAAACGGTTTTTGCGCTTTATCGGGTTTCTCCGCTTCGCGCATGCGCCCGGGCAGCCCCAGCATGGCGGCGGCATGACGGTTATACAGAAGAACTGCCCCGTTTCTGTCCGCCATGAGCAGCCCCAACGGAAGATTGTTAAAAACCTGAAAGCTTAAAGCCCGGGTGTTGTGGTAATTGCGCCTGGATGCGCGAAAATGCCGGATAAGAAAAATGAGCCCCAGACAACTCAGACCGGCAAACGCCACTGCCCCCGCAGTAATGGCGTCGCTGCGCGCGCTTTTATTCAGCACAGCTTCAAACGGGGTTGAGTCCAGCCCAATCAGAATATATGCATCGCTCTGAGCTTCTCCCGGCCCGCCCGCTTCGGCATCAAGGACATTTCCTTCAGGAGCTGGTATGAAATGGTTCTCCCAGTATCTGCGCTCGCCCCGCACCCCCCGGGGAAGGCGGCGGGGTGTGAAGGGCTTGACCACCTCAAATATTTTTTTTCCGTTTCTTTCCACATAGCGCCCCGTTGACTCAGAAGCGCCGCCCCATGCCTGTATTTCTGAAGGCGAATACCATATTTTTCCAACCTGCGCAGGCTGGTTGTGGGCAAGAACCCTGCCATTGTTATTGCAAATGGCGATATATTCCACCGCGGGCTGCAGCGCGGCCTGCTCCAGAAGCAGCTGACGCAGCCCATAAGTTTCACTGCGGCGCCGGCCATGCCCGGCTTCCGTCCGGGCTGCCCGGGGAGCGCTCAAAGTGCGGGCGCTGCCTTCCAGAGTCCAGATGAGCACATCAGCCCTGTTCTTCATATACTCAAGCATTCTTTCCCGTTCATTGCCCAGATTGCTCTGAACCATCAGGAGCACCGCCGCCAGCAGCACCAGAGCGAGCAGCAGGAACAGCGTAAGGGGAAAGCCGGGGCCGGGGTCACGTTTCAAAAAAATAATATTTCCCTCTGGCTGGGAGCCGGCGGCATCTGTTACCTTTTTACCCATCTGCACTTCACCTCTGTGTAATTTTGTAACAATTTCAGAGAGAATCAAGTTTTTAAATTTCAGAAATATTCAGATTTTACAGACAGTTAAGCATTTGGCACGCGGCTTGCCTTTAAAAGGGCAGGTCGCGCAGCCTGAATGAATGCAATAACATACTATTTCGGAGGTTAAAATGATGAAATTTAAAGTTATCGCTCTGGCAGCAGCCACCCTGATTATTCTGGGCGCAGGCAGCAACGCCCTGGCCCAGCCCGGTAAACACCCCGAAGCTCCGGCACAAGGCGGAAAGCCTACCCCAGCTTTTGAACTGAGCGAGGAGCAGAGAATTAAATTCAACGCCCTTGATAAACACCATCGTTCCAGCCTGGAGCCGCTCAGACAACAGCTGATCATCAAGCGGGCGGAGCTGCAAAGCCTGATGATCGGACACAGCCCCGACACCGGGAAAATAATTTCTCTGCACAGGGAACTCGGCGAACTGCATGGCAAGCTCACCGCTGAACATATCCGCTTCAGAAATGAGCTTGAGAAGTATGACTTGCCCCGTCCCAAGGCGTTTCACCAACCCCATGAAAAGGGAAGAGGCCATCATGCGCGGCAAGACCGCGGCGGCCGACACAAACGCTCAACCGGTTATCTTAACTGCCGGCCTCAATACAGAGAATGGAAGGCGCATTTTTAAACAAACTCAATCCAGCCAGGGGCAGTATATCAAAGCATGGGCAAAGTTGCAGAAAGTTCGCCGGTGAATAAAATCTGTCGAAGTCAATAAATTAATAGTCATAACCCATCCTAACCCTCCCTTATCCAGTGCTGAAGCTGATCCATAACGGCTTCAGCACTTTTATTAAAAGAAAAAAAATATATAAAAACTACTTGCCTATTTTTATAATAACATGCTATATATTAATCAACAGACAATGGAGGTAACACCAATATGTTTCGTTGGGCTATAATATTCCTGGTAGTTGCCCTTATCGCAGCTTTTCTGGGATTTGGAACCCTGGCCGGCACCGCTGCCTGGGCCGCAAAAATAGTATTTGTGGTCGGCCTGATCATGGCTGTTCTCAGCTTTATCATGGGCCGCAGAT
>JAFQMU010000099.1 GCA_017421085.1 Desulfovibrionaceae bacterium
GCAAGGGGTGGATTGCTGTCTGGCCGCTCATATCTGGCCTCAGCTGGCTCTGGGTAAGGTGGGAATAAAGTCCGGCCCGCTGATGGCGGCCACTGACAGATTTAAAATTTTTTTAAAGGGCAGAGGGGGGCACAGCTCCCAGCCGCATTTATGTGATGACGTGTTAGGGGCTGTTGCTGAACTGGCTCTGATTTTGCCCCGGGAAGCCGGCGGCAGAATGAACCCCGCCCTGCCGGGGGTGCTCTCCGTCTGCTGCATTCAGGCCGGGCATACCTTCAATGTGATGCCGGAAACCGCTCAGCTCTGGGGCTGCTGTCGGGGCTTTCATCCTGAGGTTTATCTGGCATGGAAAAAGGCCATCGAGGGCATCTGCGCAGGAACAGCCGCCGCCTATGGGCTGGAATATGAGCTGGTCTACATGCCTGGACATGGGGCCGTCAATAATGACCCTGCAATCAGCAATGCGGTGGGCAGGGCTGCCGTCATGACCGTTGGGGCTGAGAACGTAGTGGAGCCTCAGCTCTCAATGGCTGGAGAAGACTTCGCCTGCTTTCAGGAAGAGGCCCCCGGCTGTCTGTTTTTTCTTGGGTGCGGACAGGACGGGACGAAGGGTCTGCATTCGCCTGAGTTTATCTTTGATGAGTCTGTTCTGGCAACCGGGTGTAATATATTTTGCAGAGCTGCTCTGGAAATCCTCAGGGCAGACTGAGCCCGTCCGCCCGGTTTAGGCGAAAGGGCGCAGGGGAGCTAATGGGGCTGAATCTTTACAAAAAGACCATCGGGGGCTTGTTTCCGGAATAAATTTCAATATAGCCGTCATTGGATATTTTTATGCCGCTTCCGGTTTCTCCCAGGGCCGTGGCCGCGGCCGTGCGGCCGCCCCCTCTGCCGGCATTGCCCCGGGTTTTGAGAATTGCCCCGGCAGTGAGAATTTCACCCTGATGATTGAGAATTACAGCGCCGTCAATGGCGCACAGTTCCTGTCTGATTTGACGGGGCAGCTCATAAAACTTTCTCCCCCCCACCAGGGTTGCAAGCAGCCTGGCGACCGGATTGGCTTTTTTGGCCTGGAATAAATATTCTGAGCGAATGCGTCCGAGCCCTTCTTTATATTTGGTAGGTTTCTCATCCAGAACGCCGATACATGCCCCCTTATGTTCAAATGCCACATCGATTGCCGTGAGATAGATTGAGCGGTTGATCAACGCCTGCATCGGGTCAAGATTGTCGTTTGCCAGCTCGCCGGTAAGCATGCTGTGGGGGAATGAGCGCCACTGAGCGCGACGTTTGGCAAACATGGCCTTTCCGCCCTTGAACAGGAGAATTTCACCTTTGGAGGTGAGATGAACCAGGGCGCGGTCAGGCTGGTTTGACCAGAGCGCCGGGCCGGCTACGCAGAGGGGAGCAAGCAATGACTCCATCTCATCTTCCCCTTCTTCAGGGGGGGCTACTGACTCCAGATCGAGAATATAGCCTTCATTGTCTATGGTGAGCACTGTTTGCGGACGCGAACCGAGAATTTTTACAAAATCTGCATTTATAAAATCCATCAGTCTGCTTTTCTGCTCGCCTTTGCGCTTGAAGTCTATGGCGATGGAGTGGGAGATGCGCTCGCCTTCATAGGTCTGGGTTGACCACTGATTATAAATCTGGATGACCTTATAAATAGTTTCAGCATATTCAGGGTTTATGAATTCGGCTATTGCCAGCTCTACGCTGGCCCGCCCCACCAGGTGATAAAATTTGTTTTCGAGAACCCGCATTTCCCGAAATTTGAGAATGATTTTTTCAATAAATTCTTTTTCCTGAGCTGAGTATGGCGTATGGCTCTGCAAGGCAAAATAAATTCTGCTTTCTTCCGACAGATAGACTTTCAGCCGGGCCTTACCCGAACTGGAAACCATGTGACTGACCCGGCGTTTGCTTGAATATGGGCCGCTCAGGGTGGAACCATGCAGCAGCGGCAGAATATGGCTTGCGAGCAGGCTGCGGAATTTTTCAGCGGTTTTCTTTTCCAGGGCTGCTTCCTGCATGGAATCATCGGTCATGACTTTCCTCTGTATATCCAGGATGTTTAGTGAAAACGGTATTGCTCAATTGAGACAAATGCATTTTGCCGGGACAGACCTTTTACTTTATATGTTTTCAAAATAGATTTCACCTTCTGAAACTTCTATGTTCACTACCTGCGAAGTGGCAGTGTCATTCTGAATATTTTAAACGTCCAAACTGCATGAGTTCAAGTTTATGGATGTTTATACAGCTGGGCCTGCGATAACTTACCAGTAGCTGTCCGTAGTGTCTTCTATCCTGATTTTATCGTTATCTTCCAGCTGAATCTCAAAACTGCGCATTCCATCCGTATGCGTTCCCAGAGTTCCTTGCAGCGCCGGAATCATTCTGGCCAGCATAGTGCGAAAATCCGGCGTCAGACTGGAAGTTGAGGCGGATGTGCGCCATATCTGAACGGCGTTTTTATCCATACCTGCGTATCCTTCAATCCGTAGGTTGGCTGTATAGACGGTATAGCTGGTAATGGTCGGCTCTTCCACATACACCTGATGTGCTTCGCCTTCCCAGTCTACAAAAGTTTTATAGTCATACTCCGTCCCGGTTTCCACAATCGTTCTGGGCGGACTCTCCCAGTAGGAAACTCTGGCGATATTCCGGGCATCGGAGCGGCTTTGCGCAATGGCGTAACCTCTGGCAGCAAAGACAGGTTCCAGCAGTCTGGCTACTTCGCGAAAAAGCAGGTCGTTAGGCGAAGTCTGAGGATTTCCCGGTTCTATCCAGTATGGTCCGTTGGATGAGGCGCTGAAATCCGACAGCGAATCCACTTTGACGGTATATGAATTGGTGCATCCTGCCAGAAAAAGAAACAGGCAAAGCAAAGTTGCGCTCGGGAAAAGCTTTTCGCACGGAAACAGGCGCAAGCGGAATTTGACCATATCTCGCTCCAGGAAACAAATTATATAACATTTGTGAGCCATGACGTCCGAGGCTGGAATACTGTAGCCGCGACAGCCTCCTTTTTCAGCCTATACCAAACTTAAAAAAATGCAATCCAGGCGACACTGATTAAAATTCTCAGGCGTGCAGGCAGTTTGCCTTGATTTGTGCACAGTCGCTTGAGATACCTGTCGGCTGCAGGTAATTTGATGCACGCATGCAGATTATTGCGCCCAGAAATTAATTTGCTCAAGTGGGTTCCGCATTTATATCCTGCTGGCGGATTGCCTTTTTTTGTCAGCCGTGTAAAAACTCAATAACAGTCTGCATATAGCTCAGACATGCTCCTCCGCATGGCTGAGCGGCTTGCCGCAGTTTCAATCTGCCGGTCTTCCTTAATATACTTGAGAAGCCGGATAACCAGCCTTCAGGGAGGCGCCATGCTGAATATAGATAAAAAAGCGCTGATTGGGTGCGCTGCCGAGAAAGATTTATTTATTTTTCCCCAAATGGCCAATCGACACGGCCTGATTACCGGCGCCACGGGAACCGGTAAGACTGTTACTTTGCAAAACATGGCTGAAACCTTCAGTTCAATGGGGGTGCCGGTTTTTATGACCGATATCAAGGGGGATCTTTCCGGTATTTGCAATCCCGGCTTCCCCACAGGCAAGGTGGCTGAGCGCATTGACGCCCTGGCCCTGCGGGAAAAAGGCTATGTGAATCAGGGCTACCCTGTGTGCTTCTGGGATGTGTTCGGGGCCATGGGGCACCCCCTGCGCACCACGATCAGCGATATGGGGCCGCTGCTTCTGAGCCGTCTGCTCAATCTGAATGAAGTGCAGAGCGGGATAATGAGTCTGATTTTCCGCATTGCCGATGATGCGGGCCTGCTTTTGCTGGACATGAAAGACCTGCGCAAAATGACTCAGCATGTGGGTGAAAACCGGGCTCAGTATAAAAACAGCTATGGCAACATCTCAACCGCCAGCGTAGGGGCGATTCAGCGCGCTCTGCTTCAGCTGGAAGATCAGGGGGGCAATTACTTTTTCGGTGAGCCAGCCTTTGACATCCGCGATCTGATGCGGACAGACGCCGATGGCAGAGGGGTGGTGAATATCCTTACAGCTGATGATTTAATCAACTCGCCGCGCACTTACTCCACCCTGCTTCTGTGGATGCTTTCCGAGCTTTTTGAAGCGCTTCCGGAGGCTGGCGATCTGGAAAAGCCCCGGCTGGTCTTTTTCTTTGATGAAGCCCATATGCTGTTCAACGATGCCCCCGAGGTGCTGCTGGAGAAAATAGAGCAGGTGGTGCGTCTTATCCGCTCCAAGGGAGTAGGGGTTTATTTTGTTACTCAGAATCCTGCTGATATCCCCGACAGTGTGCTCGGACAGCTCGGCAACCGGGTGCAGCACGCCCTGCGCGCCTTCACCCCCAGAGAACAGAAGGCTGTGAGGGTTGCCGCTCAGTCGTTTCGCCCAAATCCGGCAATTGATACCGCTCAGGCCATCACCGAACTGGGCGTGGGTGAGGCCCTGGTCTCTTTCCTCGATGATAAGGGGGCGCCGCAAATTGTAGAAAGAGCGCTTATCGCACCGCCCCAGGGGCAGGTAGGGCCGGTTGCCCCGGAAAGGCGCGCTGAAATCATGCGCAGCTCGCCGATGGCCGGACGTTATGAACAGATGGTGGACAGACAGTCGGCTTTTGAAGTTTTAACCCATTACGATATGCAGCAGGAACAGGCGCGGGCCCTTGAACAGCAGCGTCTGGAGCAGGAAAAGGCCGCCAGAGCGGCGCAACGTTCCAGCCGTTCGCGGAGTAATGATGATTTCAGCGATTTGTTCGGCTCAGTGGCCCGGCAGACTACCCGCAGCCTCGGGAACACTGTAGGCCGGGAAATAGGTCGTTCCCTGATTCGCGGTCTGCTCGGCAGCATTTTCGGAGGCAGACGTTAAGGCGTTTCAACCGTTAAAGAAAAATTCTTAAAGGAATAAGCTCCCCCAGGATAATATCTATGCGCAGGATGAATGGCATTATGAAAAGATATTTTTTCCTGTTTGCCTTCATGCTGCTTTGTCTGCCCGCCTGCGTCAGGCAGGCGGGCAGACTGTTTGAGCCCGTTTGCTGCAACCTGACTTCTGGCTCATCCCGCTGAAACGGCGGAAGAAATTCTCATTCGGGCTCACGCCCAGGACCTCGATGGCATTATGCTGGTCAATGCAGGGTATGCCTTCGGCATTGGCGGTTTTCCCAAGGAGCGGTCGCTTTCTTTATTTTTCGTTTCCAATGAACTGGCGGCCTGTAACGAGGATTTCATTGAGACGATGAAAAAGTCCGTCGGTTCCGCGTTCTTTTTGAAGTCCAATAAATATGGATGTTCGTTCGCACGCCAGAGTCCTTACATGCCCATATTCAAAGAGCCTGGTCTTTTAACCTCAATGATATTTACGCCGAAGTCGGTTTTATAATGAACTCAAGGCGGACTTTCGTGATGAATTTCTGTCAGAGAAGTGGAAGGCGCTGCTGCTTGAGCCGGCCGAACGTCCAATGACCGGCAATGCTGAAACTTATCTAAAAGGCGTTGCCGGGGCAACGCCTTTTGTTTTTTTAAAGCAGGCCGAGATCCCAGTTGAACGGGGAAGTTCTGGAAGGCTCCGGCAGTTCTTTGGGGGGCTGCTCGTCAATGCGGATGAAGATTTTATATCCCGCTTTGAGCAGCAGCTCTTTCTGAGGCTGAATATCCAGAGGCCAGCCGGGGTAAAGCCACAGGTTTTCTCCATAGTGGCGGGCCCAGAAAATTTCCCGCTTGGGACTTTGAAACGGTTCATTCAGCCGCCCGCCCGCAAAGGAATGGCGTGAAATGCCTACTGGCCAGAAGCCGGAAAGCACCACGCCCAGAGGCAGGGGCGTTTGCCGGGCCAGAGCAAGCATATCTTCGCCGGAAAGTTCCGGGCTGACAATGGCGGAGTCAAAACCAAGGCGGGCCAGCTCACCCAGAGCCAGGGCGTTGCCGGTATTGCAGAACGGCCCCGCCATAAATCTGAGATCCTGCTTTGCGGCCAGTTCAGCTGAATGCTCAGGGCTTGCAAACAGGGCAAGCTGCCAGGGGGAGTTGCAGACAAAGCGCTTCGCCCCTCTGTTTACAGCCTGAGCCAGCAGCTGCCGCCAGGAGGCTTCTTCATCGGGCCAGATTACCGGGGGCAGCCACCAGGAAATTCTGCCGGCCATGGTGCGGGAAACCTCGTCCAGCACCTTGCGGGTAAGCCACAGCCCCTGCATCATGCCGGGGCGCATGGCCAGACGGGTATCTTTCCCGTGCGGTACGCTGCTGCTGAGCACAACAGTATGGACGCTTTCGCCCTTATCTCTGCTGCCCTTTTGTGTCGGCTGGGTGTGACTTGCAGCGACCTCTTTTGCTGGGGGCGGCAAAACCGGAGAGAATTGGGAAAGCCCTTTGCCTTTGGGGGGGAATGCACCGGCTTTTTCTTCCCATTCGGCAATGGCGGCGATTAATTCCGGCTCGCGGCGGTCAAGCAGAAACACAGGGGCGCCGACAGGCGGAAATTTGCCTTTTGGCGGGCTGATGGTGAGCATTCCCCCTTTGGGCACGCCACGCCTGACGGGAAAAGTATAGTGCCAGGGGTTATCTTCATTGCCTACCCGGAAATAGTCGCCCGCCAGTACAGGATGCCATGGTTTGAGCGCCAGATTATTAACCTGCTCCCGGCGTTCTTTGAACGTTGCCCTGGCTTTGCCGCCTTTTCCCTGCGGAGCGTTTCCTCCCTGCATGGAAAGACGGCCCATGAACATGCCTGAAGCGGTTTCTTCTCCGCTGGAATGAGGCACTGTCGGTTCGCGTTTATTCTGAGGCAGAAATCCCGCTTTGGTTCCGGCCCTTCCCAGAGCCATTTGCAGCAGCTCTTCCACATCTTTTTTGGTTGCAGGGTCGCCGGGGTTGTCGCGCATCATTTTATAGGCGGTGGTGACATAGTAGACATAATGGGGTCCCTTGCGCCGTCCTTCCAGCTTCCATGATTTCACATTTTCTATGGGGAGCAGGGTCTTGGCCAGCACATCCAGAGACAGATCGAGGCAGGAGAAAAATGCGCTTTCCTTATTGCGCTGCTTATAAATCCGGCGGCAGGGCTGTACGCACTGACCGCGCAAACCGCTTTTCCCGCCCATATAGCTTGACCAGTAGCAGCGGCCGGATACGCAGTAGCAAAGGGCCCCATGCACGAACATTTCCAGTTCAAGCCCGGGCGGGCAGGCCTCGTTCATGGACTTGACCTCGTCGATGGAAAGCTCGCGGGGCAGAATAACCCGGCTCGCCCCCAGCTTTTTAGCCGCAAGCAACCCCTGCTGATGGGTAACATTTGCCAGAGTGGAAAGGTGAATTTCGCCTTCAAAGCCTGCCTGTCTTGCCAGCTCGATTACGCCTGCGTCCTGCACAATCAGGGCATCGGGGCGCACATGCTGCGCCAGAAACTTAATCTGACTGCCGGCAAAGGAAAGCTCATCAGGCTTGAGAATGGTGTTGAGCGCTATATATACCCGTCTGTTTTCCGAATGGGCCAGTTCAACCAGCCCGGCCAGGTCTGGCAGGCTGAAGTTGTCGGCCTGCATCCGGGCGGAGAAGTTTTTCATTCCCAAATAAACAGCATCGGCCCCGGCGGCCAGAGCAGCCATAAAACTTTCTCTGCTTCCGGCAGGGGCAAGTATTTCCGGTTTGTTCATAATTATTTTCCTCAAAGGCAATGTCAGTGCAGTTTTGCAGTCAGGGTTGATGCGGGGATACAGTTTAATTATTTGGGGATCACCGGTTGAATTGCAACAGGTCCTGCACCCGCACGATTCTTATTTTTTTGTTCCGGCTTTTTTCCCATTCCTTAAGCGCGGCCAGAGTGCCGGGCAGTGGGTGCCCGATGGCGATGGCGTATCCCTGGGTCAGGGCCAGACGCTCGCTTTTGTGGAGCTGATGCAGAACTGCGTTTTTTTCCGGGTTTACATCCAGAAAAATATCCCTGCGCTGACAGGGGAACCCTCTGCTTCGGGCGGTTTCGTAAAAAATGCTTCCCCCATGGGTGAGGCTGTCAAGCACAAACAGATTGCGCCCGTGCAGGGCTGCGAGCACAGCCTCCACCCCCTGCCTGTTTCGGGTAAGTTTCGAACCCATATGGTTATTCAGGCCTGCGGCATATGGAACCAGAGGAATATTATCTCTGACCTGAGCAATAATTTCACTGCGTTCCATGCTGGTGTAAACTGCACCCGGCCCCGGCTTTACTTTGGGGTATTCCATCGGCTCCATCGGCTGGTGAATCAGAATTTCAAGTCCCCTGCCATGGGCAATTTCGGCGCATTTGCGGGCGTTCGCCGCTCTGGGCCAGATTGCAAAGGTAACAGGGTAATCAAGGGCGGCCAGAGTACGGGCCGCGGCCAGACTTTCCCCTACATCATCAATAACAATTGCCAGAACAGCATCCTGTGCTTCCGGCTGCCTGATATTTGCATCGGGAGAGGCGAGGGGGACGGTTCCCGCCCTTTCTTCCTCACTGGTTTCATCATCTTCAGCAGTTGCCTGCCTGGGGGCGGAAAAACTCAGGTAAATTTCATGAGTCACCAGACCGTTCACACTCAAGATATAATGATTGTCGGCAGGGGAGGAAAGTTCCGCCCCCATCTCCATTTCGTCGAGAGCCCTTGTAATGTCGCGGCCGACCCATTCAGGGTTGGCGTAGTAGGCTGAATTTTCCGGCAGCTCGACCAGAAGTTTTTGAAAGTGGTAAGAGTCGCCAGGCCGGATGCGCCTTTCCACTTCCATAATTTTTATGTTTTTGCCGGAGCATCCCTGAGAATTGAGCATACCCAGCAGATATTCATCAATAATTTTGGTGCTTTTTTCCATCTCCGAGCCCAGGGTTGTTTCAAACTCCCTTTCGCCTGAGTCGGACAAATCTGTGGTTGGGGTTGTTTCTATGTCGGCGGAAACAACCGGCTTGGGAGAGGGGAGCCCGGTCTGAGTTCCGGTTCTGGGTTGATTTCCCTTTTCTTTCGGCTGAGCGATTTTCTGTTCCTGTGGAGGAATTTTATGGGATTGATCCGGGCTGTTATCCTGACTTTCTCTGGAAGAAGGCGTACGGCTTTCTTTCGCTGCATTTTCTCCCCCCTGTGCCATCAGGGATGAGTCGGTCAGCCCATCAGGAGCGACATCGGGATTGCCGTTGAACAGCCAGAACACCGCCCCGGCTCCAAGCAGCAGCACTGTGATAAGGGCGAGAATGAGCGGCGTATTGGTCTTGCCTTTCTTTCTTTTTGGTCGCTTTCTGATATTGGGGGCAGGCTTTGCTGCTTTTGATATGCCTGTTGCCCGCTTTGAAGAAACAGCAGCAGTCTCTTTGGCTTGTCTGGTTCTTCCTGACGTTTGGGAAGCGGATTTCAACGCCTTGTTTTTTCTGACTTCATCTGCGCCTTTAACCCGTCTGGCCTGACTGTTTTTCTTTATTTCCGCCATGTGTTACACCGATCTGACAAACAGTCCCGGGCGCAGCCTGGACAGCACAGGATTGCCGGACAGGCCCTCAGGCAGGTAAAATTTGGCCGGGGTGCCGGGGTGAAGCAGTTCCGCCCGGATTTCTCTGTGGTTTTCAAGAGCGTAAGTTCCAGGCTCACATTCTATTTTATGCAGACCCGGTAAAAGTATTTCGGCTTTGTTGCTGCTTTGCCAGCGCGCCTTTACCTGCACCTGCCATACGCCGGGCTCGATTTCATGCTCCAGGCGGGCCACAACAGGGGTATCGCCCCCGTTTCGCCGCGGTTCGCTGAATACCCGCCTTTTGCCGTTGGGCAGGAAGAAGCCGCTGCAAAGGGAACGGCTGGACAGGGGGCTGAGCTCATCCAGATATGCGCTTACCCGAAATGTGCCGGCTGCCAGATCGTCCAAAGCTGTGCGGTAAACATTGACCATCTGGGCAACCATGGGTGCGGTGCGCATTCTTCCTTCAATTTTCAGGGCGCTTACTCTCTGTTTGCAGAACCAGGCCAGATAGGGAGCAAGGCAGAGGTCATGCGGGCTGAGAAATGAGGAAAAGCCCTGCTCATCCCAGGCTGTTTCCCATAGGGGGGCTCCCTGTCGCAATGATTCCTCAAGCAGCAGCGCAGGCGCCTGCAAGTCTGGATTTATGCCTACAGCCCGGTATTCAAAACGGCAGGGATGAGTGCATTGTCCAAGATTGCCCGGACGCTGATTCAGCCATGCTGAGAGCAGACACTGCCCTGAAATGGCCAGACACATGGCCCCGTGAATGAACACTTCGCTTTCAAGTTCAGGCGCTTTTTCACGCATGGCTGCCAGTGTTTCGCGCAGGGCGGGCGCATCAAGTTCCCGGGCCAGGTTTACCCGGGCAGCGCCCTGTTCACTCCAGAACAGGGCGGCTTCGCCGTTGCAGGTATTGGCCTGTGTGCTCACATGGAGTTCATGTTTTGGAGCAAGTCTTCTTGCCATCCGGAAGACCCCGGGGTCGGCCACAATCAGCCCGTCCACAGCGAGCCCGGCGAGGCGTTCCAAGCTCTCCTCAACTCTGCTGAACCCGGATTGGCGGGGAAAGGCATTGATGCAGTAATAAAGCTTTATGCCGGTTTTGCGCTTGAGGGCGATGGCTCTGTCGAGGTCGTCCCAGCTGAAGCCCAGGGCCCCCTGGCGTAAATTAAGCTCATCGCGCCCACCCAGATAGGCCGCGTCCGCTCCGTACAAAGCGGCGGCTTCGAGGCGTTCCATATTCCCGGCAGGGGCAAGCAGCTCTGGTATAAACATCTGTGAAGCGGTCATTTCTGTAGGGTGCAGGACTGCGTTTATACGGGAAGGCCGATGTTTTCCCGGTATGATTTCATTTTTGCGAGAAGTTCAACAGGCACCCTGAGCCTGCCCTCACCAAACCCCAGCCTGATTTTAGGCTTTACAGTTCCGTGATAATCGGAGCCACCGGACAGAAGCAGGCCAAGGTCGGCAGCCAGTTGTTCCACATATTGCACTTTGGCTTTATCATGTTCAGGGTGATACGCTTCAATTCCATCCAGCAGGCCCAGCATGTGCAGTCGTTCAGCCTCTTTACGAACCCAGCCCTCAGGAGCAGGAAGCGACATGGGATGGGCAAAAACAGTGGTGACCCCCGCTTCTTTCAGGGCTGTCAGCACCTCGTCCGGCGAGAGCAGACGCCGGGGGGCGTAGCCTGCTTTTCCCGGTACCAGATAGCGTTTAAAGGCATCCTGAACAGAGTGGGCATATCCTTTACGCAAAAGCGCTCTGGCAATATGCGGGCGGCCCACGCTGTTGCCGCCACCGGTTTCGGCGGCTACCTCATCTTTGTTCAGGTTTATTCCCACCCGGTGCAGCCCGGCCAGAATTTCCTGAAATCGCAGCTCCCGCATGGCCTGTTGTTCTTTCAGCAGGTTGTTCAGGGTTTTGTGTCCGGGCTCGGCCCAGAGCCCCACAATGTGCATTTCGCCGTATGGCGTATGCGCCGCCAGTTCACAGCCGGGGATAACGGTCTGCCCCAGACGCAGACCGGTCTGAACAGCCTCGGCTACCCCATCCATGCAGTCGTGATCGGTAATGGCTATGGCATCAAGGCCAAGGCCATGAGCTGTTTCCACCACCTCAGCAGGCGTTGCCGTGCCGTCAGATGCAGTGGTATGCGTGTGCAAATCAATGAAGCCGGCCAGCGGCCTGTTATCTTGTTCCGCCATATCAAGTAGAACCTAATCCAGACGGTTATATTCGTCAGCAAAGCGCACGATGTCATCTTCGCCCAGATATCCGCCGCTTTGCACTTCAATCACCGCAAGGTGATCCGGGGCGGGGTTGCACAGGCGGTGTCTGGCCTGACTTGGTATGTAGATATTTTCATTTTTATTCAGGGTGATGGTTTCATCATTTAAGGTGACCAGAGCCGTCCCCTGAACCACAACCCAGTGCTCAGAGCGTTTATAATGCATTTGCAGGGAGAGGCTCGCCCCCGGCAGCACATCGATGCGTTTTACCTTAAACCCCGGGCCTTCAGCCAGAACCTGATAGCTGCCCCACGGTTTGGGAACTCTGGCCGGGTCATGCGGTTCATTGCGCCCCGCATTTTCAAGGTCAGCCACCAGAGCGCCTACTTCCTGACAACGGCTGCGCGGCACCACCAGCACGCTGTCGGGTGTTTCCACCACAACCAGATCATTCACCCCCAGCACGGCCAGCAGCCTGCTTTGGGCGGAAAGATAGTTGTTGTGGGAGTCAAGCGCCAGCACATCGCCAAAACATACGTTTCCCGCTTCATTTCCGGGGGTGTTCTGGTAAAAAGCCTCGAACGACCCAAGGTCGCTCCAGCTCACAGGCAAAGGAATGATCGCCGCTTTGTCCGTGCGTTCCATAACGGCGTAGTCGACAGAGATTTTGGGGGCTTCTGCAAAAGCGTCAAAATCAGGCAGGATTACCTCGCCCTTCTGCTGGGACAGCTCCCAGGCCAGCTTGCACTGGGCGTAAATTTCCGGCTCATGTGCATTCAATTCATCAAGATAGGTTTTGGCGCTGAATAAAAATATTCCGGCGTTCCAGTAATAACCACCCTGCCGGAGCATGGCTTCCGCCTTTTCAAGAGGCGGTTTTTCAACAAACCGGTTTACCTGAAACCCGCCGGAGGTCTCACCGGCCTTTATTGCCTCCCCCTGCTCAATGTAGCCGAAGCCTGTGGCCGGACAGGACGGAGTTATGCCGAACAGCGCCAATCTGTTCTGCGCCGCGTAACAGGCAGCTTTTTTCACTGCCTTGGCGAATTCTTCCTGAGGGTTGATCAGATGGTCTGAAGGCAGCGCCAGGAGGAGAGGATCTGCTTCCTCATCTTTAATGTCTTCCATAGCTGAAAGGGCTGCAAGCGCAATGGCGGGGGCCGTATTTCTTGCCAGCGGCTCCAGAATAATCTGAGCGCCTTCACAACGGGCTTCGAGATTTTCTATTTCACTCAAGGCCACTGATGCCAGAAAACGCTGGGTTTTGTTGCAGACGACAATCAGTTTCCCCAAGGGCAGTTCTATATTTAACGCGCGCTCTACAGTCAGCTTGAACAGGCTGTCGCCGTTCAATTCTGATAAAGGCAAAAACTGCTTGGGCATGTTGCTGCGGGAGTAAGGCCACAGCCTTATTCCGCTGCCGCCAGAAAGTATGACTGGGTATATGCTGCTGTCCTGCATTTCTGACCATCCGGCTGAATAGTATTCCAAAAGCCGGCAGTAGTTGTTGGGGTCAACATTTTTAACTGCCTCGCCATAAGCAACAGATAATCTTTACACTGCGTATGGGGTGCGGTCAAGGCGGCTGTTACAGCCTTTGCACAGGCTCGCTGCGGAATTTTATCCAGCCTGGGATAGGACATTTCGTATCTTAAATAATCGCGTTGACTTGTCAGGGCTTTCTGTCCCTGAGAGTAATTTGCAGAATTATCCCGCTGATGCTAAAGAAAGGAAATGAAGGAAAAAATCAAACTTGACCGGTCTGATCTGATTGCGATTTTGTGTATACTGGGCGGGCTGACAGCTTCCGGCATGGTCTGGATGCCGGGGGGAGGCCTGGGGCTGACTAATCTGAATAACACTTTTGTTTTCGGGGCATGGATTATTGCCGATCTGACGCTTATCGGGCTGGGTTCAGCGGCATTTTGCACAGCCGCTCTGTATCATTTGTTTAAGCGGGCTCATCTGCGTCCGCTGCTCCCCATCAGCATAGCCACTGGCCTGCTCTGCTATGGAACTGCCGGATTTATTCTTTTGCTGGAAATAGGCCAGCCTCTGCGTTTCTGGTTTCCGTTCCGTCATCCCAATTTTATTTCGATGCTTACGGAAATCACCTTTTGCATAAGCTTATACAGCTTTATTCTGCTTATGGAGTTTCTGCCTCTGTTATGCAGGCACGCCCGGCTGAACCAGGTCGGATTTATCTTGTCGTTGCGCCAAAAGTTGGCGCTGCTTCTGCCAGCCCTGGCTGTGGCTGGTGCGGCGGTTTCGTTCATGCATCAGGGCTCTCTGGGGGGGATTTACGGGGTAATGTCCGCCCGCCCGTTTGCCTGGAGGCCGGGGCTGGGCATCTGGCCGTGGACCTGCCTGCTGTTTATTATCTCCGCCATGGCCGCCGGCCCCCTGTTTATGAGCCTGCTTGTCGGGGTTATTGAAAAAGCTGCAAAGATACGGGTGCTGACTGGACAGATGCTCGACACGTTGGGCAGGTTTGCAGCGGTGTGTCTGGGGATAAGCCTGCTGGCGAGGCTGACGGATATTCTGCTTTGGAAATACTGGCTCCTGCCGGAGAGAGGCCTTGCTTTTGACCGGATGTTCCATGGGGCGGCCTTCGGAAAATGGCTGCTTGCAGCCGAGTTGGGGGCATTTACCCTGCTCCCCCTGTTGCTTCTGGCAAATCGCAGGCTGAGAACCAAGCGCAGCCTCTTTTTCTGGAGCGGGGGGCTGGCCTGTTTTGGCCTGCTTGTTAACCGTTATGTTGTAAATTTGCAGACTATGGCCGTTCCTACCCTGCCTTTTGAAGGTTGGGAAAGCTATCATCCCAACTGGGTGGAGCTGGCTCCGCTGTTGATGACAGCGGCTGTCTTTTTTCTGGGGCTGAAAATTCTGCTCAGGCAGGGGATTCTCTTTTCTGCGGAAACAGAAAAAGATTTCAGAAATATTAAGGATAATCTCCTGCAAGCCGATTTGGCTTCAGAAAAGGTAGTGGGGCAGGTAAGCTGCAAGGGTGCGCCGGGCAATTTATTATAAACTGACTACAGCAAGTCTGAAATTGTCAGATATAAGTCTGCTGTAAAACTCGCCGGATAAGCGGCCATGTGTGCCAGGGGCAGCTTGCACCTGTCTGAAGGGCTTGCATTATAAGCCCTGCGCGCAGATACTGATTTGCAGCGGTCTCAGATTCCGGGCGTTTGCAGCAAAGTTTAGCCCGCCTGTGCCGCCGCGGTTAGAGCCTCGATGAGTTTTGAGCAGATAAAGTCAGCATCTTCCAGCTTCAGTCCGGGGTGGAGCGGCAGGGTCAGCAACTCGGCAATCAACTGTTCGCTTGCGGGCAGGCGCAGGCCTCCTCCCCCAAAAAGGGAAAGCAGATGATTGGGCTTATAATGACTTCCCGTTGGGATACCCGCCTGTTCCAGAAAGTTTCTTACCGCCTCCAGCCTGCCGTCAAGAATGCGCACCGGATGGATGTGGGGAATAACTTCCTCCATATTCATTTCCAGCAACTGCACGCCGGGCACATTGCTCAGACGCTGCCGATACAGACGGGCCAGCTCCCGTCGGGCTGGGGCAAACTCATTTTCCAGACGCGAAAGCTGGGTGCGGCCGATTGCCGCCATGATATTGCTCATATGATAACGCCAGCCCCGGCGTTTGACATCGGGGTTCCATGAGCGTTTACCCTGAAAACGTTTTTCCGTATCATTTTCCACTGAGAGCAGGCGGGCATCTTTAATCAGGCGGGCGAGCTCCGGGTTAAGGGTAACTACAGCCCCGCCTTCGCCGGAGGTAATGTTTTTTATTCCGTCAAATGAAAAGCAGACAATATCGCCGAAAGAACCGATTTTTTTCCCCTTGAAAGTACAGCCAAAGGCATGGGCGGCATCTTCAATCACCCGTAAGTTATGCTTTTCGGCAAAGTCGTATATTTCCCCACATAGAGTCGGGTTGCTGGCGTAGTGCACCGGCATGACCGCACGGGTTTCAGGGGTAATGCGGGTTTCGGCATCAGCAAGGTCGAGCAGGCCGTTTTTCAACTGCACATCGCAGGCTACCGGCCTGAGGTTTGCCTGGAGGGCGGCCTGAAAAGAAGCTACAAAGGTAAGAGAGGGAATGAGCACCTCAGCCCCCTCAGGAAGCGAGCACTCCATGGCCAGATGCAGAGCCGCGGTGCCGCTGTTCACGCAGCTCACCGCCCAGGGGGGCACGCCCAGATATGCGGCGATTTCTTCTTCAAACAGACGCACTTCCTCGCCCATGCCCAGGTAGCCGCTTTGCTCAAGCACTCCGGCCACGGCCTCAGACTCCTGTTTGCCCACAATAGAACGGGATAAGCGGATATTGC
>JAFQMU010000100.1 GCA_017421085.1 Desulfovibrionaceae bacterium
CGGGTAAAATACCGGCCCGGCTGCTCTCCCGGCGGTGGCTTTTAAAACTCGTATCCGACAGACATGGAGAATATGTTGGTATGCCCGTTAGCTTTGGATTTGTGTACGCCTCTTTGGGGGTTATAGTCATATTCCCGCCCGATGGCGTCAATGTAGGCATAGGCCAGGTCAAGGGTCCAGTTATCCCATGCAAAACCCAGCCCGGCGCTGTAGATATGGCGACCGTCCGTGGGCACGAGATAGTCTTCATACATTTCATTCATGGGGGAGCGGTCATAAACATAGCCGGCGCGCAGGGTCAGCCAGTCAAGGGCCTGATATTCCACCCCAGCGTTGAGGCGCCAGGCGTTGTTCCAGTCTTTGCGGCTTTCGCTCAATACTCCGTTGGGGAGGTAAATGCGCAGATTTTTAAAGCTGCTCCAGCGGGTCCAGATGGCCCCCACTTCAAAGGAAAGCTCCGGAATGGGAGAGTAGGACACCCCCATGGAAACCGACTCAGGCAGAATAACGGTAGCGTGCGCTTGACCATTATTAAAATTCTGCTCAAAGGCCGCATCAGCGATGGCTTTGCCCTCAGGGGCGCCGGTATACTCGCGTTTAGTGAACTCCGTATGACCGAAGGCCTTTGTTTTGATTGAGCTGCGGTAGCTCACCCCGGCTGCCCACTGATCGTTAAACTGGTAGTGGGCCGCCAGGTTGAAACCGATGCCGAAGGCCTGGGCGTCCTGAATATTGCTGTCCACATCAAGGTTGCCCACTCCGGGAATAGTCAACGGGGCCCGCTTCTGCAAATCGAGGTTTACGAAGACGCCCTCCACCCCGGCAGCAAGCGAAAGCTCGTCGTTGACTTTAAAAGCGAGGTTAGGGTTAAGTGAAGCGGAAAGCATGCTGACGCTGTATATGTTGTAGCGCCCCGGCCAGTTTTCCGGGTATTCAAAGCCAAGACCGAAGCGGGTGAACTCGCCTATGCCGAAGGTGAGGCGGTCATTTATCTGATGAGTGAAATAGATATGCGGCATTACCCAGGTGCTGTCTTTCAGCTTGGTGCTGACCTCGCCGCCGCCCGGCAGGTTTGTATACATTGAGCCTGACGGGGTTACTGTACTGGTGCCCAGCATCATGTGAGTACCGGGCAGTCGGGTGAGCAGGGCCGGGTTATAGGCTACGCAGGACGGGTCAGGGGTTCTCGCCACCATGGCCCCGCCCAGAGCAATCCCTCTGGCGCTGTATTCATACAGGCCGAAGCCTTCCGCCCAGGCTGCACTAGTGAAAAAACATAACAAAATACTTAAAAGTCCAAGTTTTAAACTGAATTTGCGCATAAGCAACACAACCGCCTTCTTGCATTCCATGATATAAACAGTTAATAATAGAAAATCACAAAAAATTATCTTAAAATCTCATTTTTTGTGACTGGCCGCTAAAAAATCCTCCGTAATCATGAAATTTGTTAATATGCTATATTTCTTACAAAAACAAGTCTCAGCGTAAAATCAAAAAAATAACCTAGTTAAAAGATATGTATTTTATATTTCTGAGGAATTTATTCTGAAAAATCAGATTTTTTAATTCAGGCGCATTTTCCCCGGCAGGTAGAAGGAAAGAGGAAGAAGGTTTGAAGGCGTCAATCAATAGGCAGCATGCCGCTCAGCGGGCGGCAAGCCAGTTGTTCGGGTTTATGGCTTTTTGGTGGTGGCGCAGCTCAAAATAGGTGCCTGTGCCTTTGGCGGGGGGGTAATAACCGGCTGTGCCCAGGGTCTGCCCCTGCTTTACCACCTGTCCGATTTTTAATTTTGACTCATCCAGATAGGCGTAAACTGTGTAATAATCTTTATCGTGCATCAGCACCACGACCCGGCCCATGCCGCGCAAAATGTCATTGTGCACCACCTTGCCCCAGGAAACAGCCTTGACTACTTCGCCATCATTTAGGGCCAGGCCGATTCCATTAACCGGCGGGTTAGCCCCGGGTGCAAACTTTGCCACTACCCGGCCGGCGGCAGGCCAGGGCATCTTTCCCTTGCCGCCGGGCTTTGGTTTTTCGATTTCATTTTTGGGTTTGGAGGCTTTTTCCAGTCGGATATTCAGGCTTTGGATCGTGCCCAGCACCCCTTTAACCTGGGCTTCGGCATCCTTTTTTTCCTTGCGTACGGCGGAAAGCTCGTTTTGAAAGCGCAGTTTGTCTTCCAACAGCTTATCCTTATCCTTGTTTATCAGCTCCAGCTGTTCCCTGAGCTGAAGAGCAAGGCTCTCCCGTCGGGAAATTGAGTCGGAGATGGCGGACTCCTGCGAGCGCAGCTCATTCTTGCGCTCGGCAATCTGACGCATGATTTCCGCTGTCCACATATAATCGCGTTCCGCGTCCGCCCAGGCCAGGCCGTCTCTGGCTCCAAAACTTTCCTGGTCAATGTATACCGGCCAGAGAAAGCGGACAAGCTCAGCCAGGGCGGCTTCAGTCTTTGCCCGGTTTGCCAGCAGATCGTCATACTGCTTCTGATTGAGCCCCTGCGCTGATTCCAGTGTTGAGAGCTCTTTTTCCTGAGCAGCGATTTTAGCCTGAAGCCGGGCGATGGAGTCTTCGGCCCGGGCCAGCTCCGCATTAAGCGAGCGTTCTTTTTCAGTCAGCTTGGATACATTGGCCTGAGTTTCTTTTGCCCGCTCCTTTTCTTTTTTAATTTGCCGTTTGATTTCTTCAGGGGTCTGGGGTTTATTTTGGGCAAAGGACGGCCCGGAAACAGCACAGAGCAGGATGGCGCAAACCAAGAGCCAGAAGCCCTGGCGGAGGATGATGGAGCAGGCTGAGAAAAATCGGTTTTTTTGTCTATTCATAAAAATCCTGCTCCAGAAAAGTCCGCAGGGGGCAGCGGGTGCAGTCGGGCTTCCGGCGTTTGCACCAGCCTTTGGCAACGGTGACCAGATGCGCGTGATATTCGCGGAACATGCTCGCCTCTTCCGGCAGCACATCAGTAAAAAAGGCCTGCAGCTCATGATAATCAATTTCCGGCTCAACCATTCCATGCCGGGAGAATATGCGCCGGGTGTATTCGTCAACCACAAAGGCGGGGCGGTTCAGGGCATAGAGCAGAATTGCATCGGCGGTTTCGGGACCCACCCCTTTGATGTTCAGAAGCTGCCCGCGCAGCTCCGCCGTGTTGAAGGCTTCCAGCTTTGGGATATCTCCCCCGCAGCAGCGGTCAAGCCAGTTCAGCAGCGCCTTTATCCGCCTTGCCTTGAGCCGGAAGAACCCGGCCGGGCGGATAAGCTGCGCCAGCTCGTCTTCATTCATGCTGTTCAGGGCGGAAAAATCAATGAGCTTTTCCGCTTTCAGATTGGCAATAGCCTTTTCCACATTGCTCCAGGATGTGTTCTGGGTGAGCACTGCCCCCAGCATCACTTCAAGCGGGCTCTGGGCCGGCCACCAGCCGCTTTCTCCGAAAGCCGCCTGCAAGGTTTTGTATATTGCTGTCAGTTTGACTTCTCTGCTCACACGGCATCCTGACTTGGAAGCATTGCCCAATGCTGATTTTAATATTC
>JAFQMU010000101.1 GCA_017421085.1 Desulfovibrionaceae bacterium
GCCGGCTCTTCCATTTAATCAGAATTTATGGGGTGAAAGAGCCCTGGAAAGAGCCCGTTTATCATTTGAGTTGCGGTCTGCCCCCATACAGGGGCTGCCAGACACAGAAAGTCGGGAGCGCTTACGGCAAAGTGGTGCAGGTACAGGTTGCAGTTTTCAGAAAAACAATCGTTGTAAATGGGGTCTCCCCAGATGGGATAACCCGCTGCGGCAAGGTGGGCTCTTATCTGATGGCGGGCTCCGCGTTTGATTACAACCTGCAGCAGGGTGCAGACAGGGTTGGTCTGCGCAATGTTCACCGATGTGGGGATGTCTGCAATATCAGCTGGTATTTCCAGTCCAAATTCCCCGGCAGGCGCGCTGTAGAGCGGTTCTGCCCTTGTATGCCTCAACGGGTCCGGTTCAGCCTGCTTCAGCACTTTCGTTCTGGCGCGTGAATCGGTATCGAGTTTGTTTGCAATGATAAGCTCTCCCGTCACATCCCCACAAACCAGAGCGAAATAGCGTTTTTCCATCAATCCTGCGTTTTCGGCATCAAGGCAGCGTTTTAACGCGGCTTCTCCGCGGCAGGCCATTACAATGCCACTGGTGAGACAGTCAAGGCGGTTGAAAAGAACTGTCCCGACAGGGTCAATGCCGCTTTTTTCACACAGATCAGGGAGCATATCTTCAAGGCTCAGGCCGCCTCTGCCGCCGGGCAGCGCGGCGCTGTGCAGGCCTGCCGGTTTGAATATTCCCAGAATATCGTTCTCTGATTTCAGAACCCTCAACAGGCTCAGATCAGGCTCCGGAAAGGCTGAAGCGGCTTCCTTCAGAATCTTATCAGGCGGATAAGTCTGAACGGAACCGGAAGATGCGCGTTTTTCAGTGCGCAGGCTCGTCCGGAGGGGGGCTGTCCTGACAGCAGACAGAACAGCGCCCGCATCTGTATCCGGCTCTGAAAGAGGCACAATCTCAATCATGTCGCCGCTTCTTACCTTCATTCCTTTGCGGGCTGGCCTGCTGTTCAGCTTAAACAGGAAAGTTTCCCACAGCCGTCTGGCTTCCCGTTGAGAAAACCCCGGCAGCAGGGCGGCCAGGGCTGCGTCCAGGCGTTTGCCGTCCAGCTCCGGGGTGATTTTATAGGTGCCGTCGGGTAAATTCATAATATTTGCAGTTTAAAAACAAAGGGAGGGCAGAAAAGCCCTCCCCGGTTTACATGATCAGCTCCTTCACAGAAAGGGACGGAGCAATTTGATTTATCAGATTGAGCGGCAGCTTACCTGGCCAGTTCAACAGCCCGGCGTTCGCGAATTACTGTAACTTTGATCTGACCGGGGTAGGTGAGATTCTGCTCTATCTGCCCGGCAATATCCTTACAGAGCAGATAAGTGTTGTCATCGTCAACGTTTTCGGAGTCTACCATTACCCGAATTTCACGCCCGGCCTGAATTGCGTAGGCTTTGTCCACCCCGCTGAATGCAGTGGCGATATTTTCCAGATCTTCGAGGCGTTTTACGTAATTTTCCAGCAGTTCCTTACGGGCGCCCGGCCTGGCCCCGGAGAGACTGTCTGCCGCCTGCACCAGCACATCAATAGCGGTTTGTGGCCTTACGTCTTCATGGTGCGCGGCGATTGCCTGCACAATTTCCTTGCTCTCGCCGTACTTTTTAGCCAGATCCGCGCCAATCATCGCATGCGGCCCCTCAACTTCATGGTCGACCGCCTTGCCGATATCATGCAGCAGCCCGGCGCGCTTGGCCTTTTTTACATCCAGACCAAGTTCTGCGGCCATAATTCCGCAGAGCGACGCTACCTCCAGCGAGTGCTGAAGCACATTTTGGGAAAAGGAGGTGCGATATTTCAGCTGCCCCAACAGGCGGATTATCTCTGGATGGATACCGTGCACCCCAACGTCAAAGGTGGCCTGTTCGCCTACCTCGCGCAACTGCACTTCCATTTCCTGCTCAACCTTATTGACCACATCTTCAATACGGGCAGGATGAATGCGCCCATCGCTGACCAGACGCTCCATGGCCATTTTGGCTATCTGGCGGCGCAGCGGGCTGAAGGCTGAGATAATGACAGTTTCGGGAGTATCATCGATAATCAGGTCAACCCCGGTAGCTGCTTCAAGCGCGCGGATATTGCGCCCCTCGCGTCCGATAATCCGCCCCTTCATCGCTTCAGAGGGCAGAGTTACGGCCGTGACGGTCTGCTCGCTCACATAGTCGCCTGCATAGCGTTGAATGGCAGTGGCGAGAATTTCTTTGGCCTTGCGGTCGGCAACTTCCCTGGCTTCGCTTTCAATGAGACGGGCCATGCGCGCGGCTTCATGCCGGCTTTTAGCCTCAATTTCTTCAAACAGGGCGGATTTGGCTTCTTCCGAGGTCATGCCTGAAATGGCCTGAAGTCTTCGTTCCTGTTCCGCCATTTTTATATCAAGCTCTTCCTGACGCTCATCGAGCAGGCGCTCGCGGCGGGCAATTTCCCGTTCATCGGCCAGAAGCTCCTGCTCTTGCTGGTTGGCTTTTTCCATGCGCTCATCAAGCTTTTCAATCTGCTCCTGCAGGCGCATATCGCGTTTTTTCAGTTCACGCTCCTGCTCTTTATATTCCTCTTCCTGGGCTTTTTTCAACCTGAAAAGTTCGTCCTGTCCCTGAATAATGATTTCTTTTTTCTGGGCCTGGGCTTCTTTGCGCGCTTCTTCAACAATGCGCTCGGCCAGATCTTTTGCAGAGCCAAGTTTTTTTGAAGTTATTACTTTATGAATAATAAACCCCGCCAGCAACGCGGCCAGGGCAACCACCGCCGTTAATATGGGTGAAAAATCAAGCCCCATGGCAATTCCCCTTGCAATATAGAACGCAAAACACAAAAAATACAGGTCTGCCGGCGTGCGTCAATCGCCCGACTGTACCTGCAACATGGAAGATTTGCATGGGTTGAAAAGAAAGAACTGTTTTTGCTTGCCGAATACCCCGGTGAGCCGTGTGATTCTCCAAGGCAGACCTGGATTACCAGGTGGGAGACAAGCTTTTTTCTTCAGGCTTCCCTTGTCAGGGCATGCACACAGAAAAAAGGACTCTAACTCCCGTTTTTTATGCTTGTGAGGTCAGCGATGGCGCATCATCACGAACCCACCAGGGAATTGCACTTTTTTAATCGGTCATTCGGAGAACAAACCTCGACATATTATCAAGATTCCCGATTTTCTTCTTCAACGGATGTGCCGTCCGATATATTATCAAGCAATGCTTGGATACGCGAATTATACTCACGCAATTGACTTTTGGCCTGAACCAGATCATCCGCCAGCCCCAAAGCCAGGAAAGTCAACAATTTTTCTTTACTGAACAGTCTTCCATGTTGTCTGAGTTTCTCAAATCGGTTTTCAAGCAACAGCCTGGCCTGCTCTACCTGATCAGGCGATGCTTCTGCCCGAAATGACAAATCCATGCCCAATACATTCAAATTGTATTCAGGCATTATCCGGGTCCACCGATTCCCGCTCGGCCCTCAGCTTCGTGAGCAGCGCGTCCACTCTTGCGAGAACAGCTTTACTGTTGCGGCGCTCAAGCTCAAGTGCCTCTGCCAAGCTTTGGTTTTCTGCTTCCAGATCATGCACACGGGCTTTGAGGGCGTCAATTTCCAAGCCCTCGGCCTGCTTGTCGGCCTTCCAGCGAATAAGGGTCTGCACCTCGTGCTCAAGCTGATCTAAAAGCTCCATTGTTAACATGCAGTAATAATAACCTCATATCCTGCCATATGGCAAGCAAGATTTTGCGAGTTTCCCGTTAAATTAAATAAGGTCGCTGTTTAACGGGTTATTTTTTTCGCGGTTTTTCTGCTGCGCCCGGCCAAAAGCCAGGGTGTCGGGCGGAACATCTTTGGTAATTACCGAGCCGGCGGCAACCAGGGCGTTGCTGCCTATCTTTACCGGGGCAACCAGGGCGGAATTGCTGCCGATGAAGGCCCCGGCGCCTATTTCCGTCCTGTGCTTGTTTACGCCGTCATAGTTGCAGGTGATGGTTCCGGCTCCTATATTTGCACCGGCGCCGACTTCGGCATCGCCGATATATGAAAGGTGGTTGACCTTTGCACCTTTTCTGAGCACAGCCTTTTTCATTTCCACAAAGTTTCCGATTTTTGCGCCTTCGTCCAGCACTGCCCCGGGGCGCAGGCGGGCATAGGGCCCGGCAATGGTTCCGGCGCCCAGAACAGCCTGCTCAAGATGGCTGAAAGAGCGTACGCGGGCCCCCTCGCCTACAACAGAATCTTTGAGCACGCAGTTGCTTTCGATTATGGCTCCCGCCTCCACGCGGGTGTCGCCCAGCAAATGGCAGGGACCGTAAATATGGGCTGAAAGATTTATCTCCGCCCTGGGGCCGATTACCAGCATGTCGGGGTAGTGCAGGGCGGCGCCGCGCTCAAGCCACTTTTCCACTGTTGCCCTGCGCAGCATTTCTTCAGTCCTGACCAGCTCGCCCGGAGTATTGACCCCAAGCAGGTTCAAATCGCCGGTTCTGGCCCCGACTACTTCCATTCCGGCTCGGGCGGCCAGAGAAATCAGCTCGGTAATGTAAAACTCTCCGCTTTTGTTTCGGTTGGAGAGCTGAGGCAGGAGGTCTCCGATTTTGGCGACATTTATCAGGTAAATGCCGGTATTGATTTCGCCTGTATCTTCTCCATGTATGGCGGGTGAGTAATCTTTCGCCTCAATTATATCGACCACTTTATTCTTTTCGCGCAGCACCATGCCATATGCCCCGGACCGCGGCAGGGTCATGGAGATAAAGCCGAGTGGGGCATCGGTGCGGCCCATGGCTTCAATAAATGTTTCCAGGTGGGCAGTGGTAATCAGAGGGATATCTCCGCTGACCACCAGCACATGGCTCAGCCCGGCTTCAAGGAGAGCGGGCCAGGCCGTCTGCAAAGCATGGCCGGTTCCTAGCTGCTGCTCCTGAAGTACAAATCTGTCGCTTCTGTCCGGGAAGGCCCTGGTCACCAGTTCAGCCTGATGTCCGACAATAGTCCAGATTTTATCATTAAAAATCGGATTAAGCGCAGCGTATACATAAGAAAGGATTGGTTCTCCCAACACTTCCTGCAAGACTTTGGGGTTTGCGGAATTCATTCTTGTGCCTTTCCCGGCAGCCAGAACCAGAGCCCCCATATTTATGTTGTTCATCATGGCCCCTCTTCAGAAAATTTTGTCTGTATTCATGTTCCCCGCAGGCTGCAAAAAACCATGTGCCGAAAGCGGGCTGCCCTATGCGGGTTGAATAGTAGCCGGATTTTATTACAATTGCAGACTTTTGACCAGAAATCATTTTGCAAGCGGCTTTCACCAATAGAGCCATTGATTCTGAAGCGTTGAAAAAGGCCGATAGTTTCACTATCAGCTGATCGACTGACAATTGGGTTCGATGCTGACGACCAAGCCAATGACGTTGACTGGCGTTAGCGCAATCTTAAGTATAATCAATTCGCATCATCACGCCCATGCTGACATCATAATCTACCGCCTGTTGCAATTTGCCTTGTGCGCAGGGGATTGCATCCGGGACAGACGGATTTTCATTCATTATAAGACCATCTATAATTAAAACCAAACTTTACCCTTCAATTTAGGTGCGCTCAGCCATATTGCATCGAGGTGAAAGTTTACCGTCATTTATATAAAATACATTCTCTGTTACTGCGTAGCTCTACCTGTATTGACCGCCGTTACCTTTTTTCATATTATTTTTCTAATCTTAATACTGCATCTGCTTACTGACGGTTCTGATGGGGGCGCCATGGACGTGCTGGATAATATCAACAAAACATTGAAGTCTGATTTGGAAGCAGCCATTTCCAAGAACAGCAAGCTGTCTGTGATCGCAGCCTGTTTTTCCATATATGCTTACGAGGCGCTGAAAAAGCAGCTTAACGGCATTAAGGAACTGAAATTTATATTTACTTCACCCACGTTTGTTTCAGAGAAAGAGCAAAAAGAAAGACGCGAATTCTATATCCCCCGTCTTAACCGTGAACGCAGCTTGTATGGTTCGGAGTTTGAAATAAAGCTGAGAAATGAACTTACCCAAAAAGCCATTGCCCGCGAATGCGCTGAATGGATCAGACAAAAAGCTTCATTCAGGTCCAATGTCACCAATGAGAATATGACGGGATTTTTGAATGTTTCAACCAAACATGGCGCCATAAGCTACATGCCGATAAATGGTTTTACTACTGTCGATCTGGGGCAGGAACGTGGCAATAACGCTTATAGCATAATTACAAAGCTTGAGTCTCCGGATAACGAGAAACTTCTGCGTGTCTTTGAGGAGATATGGAATGACAAATCAAAGCTTCAGGATGTAACTGATGAAATAATCGCAACCATTTCCGCTGTTTACAGGGAAAATTCGCCTGAACTTATCTATTTTATTGCTATATACAATATTTTCAAAGACTTTCTCAATGAAAACGCCGATAATATTCCCAATGAGGCAACAGGTTTTAAGAACAGCCTGATCTGGAACAAATTATACGACTTTCAAAAAGATGCCGCACTTGCCATAATCAACAAGTTGGAAAGGTATAACGGCTGCATTCTGGCCGACAGCGTGGGGCTGGGAAAAACATTTACCGCCATGGCGGTAATCAAATATTACGAAAACAGAAATAAGAACGTTCTTGTTCTCTGCCCCAAGAAACTTTCAGAGAACTGGATGACATACAAGGCCAATTATATCAACAATCCCTTAGCAGGCGATCGGCTGCGCTATGACGTGCTTTATCACACGGACCTTTCCCGGACTTCGGGCAGCTCAAACGGCCTGGAGCTGGACAGGCTGAACTGGGGCAATTATGATCTGGTAGTTATTGACGAATCGCACAACTTTCGCAACGGCGGTCAGCCCGACACGCGCATGACCATTGCGCCTGACGGCAGCGTTCAGGAACCGGCCGAACGGGAAAACCGGTATACCCGCCTGCTCAACAAAGTCATCAGGGAGGGAGTAAGAACAAAAGTTCTCATGCTGTCCGCAACCCCGGTAAACAATCGTTTTACTGATTTGCGAAACCAGCTTGCCCTTGCCTATGAAGGCGACTCAAGTCAGTGGAGTGACAAACTCAAAAGCGGCAGGAGCGTTGAAGAAATTTTCCGCATGGCCCAAAAAGCCTTTAACAGGTGGGCTGCTCAGCCGCTGGAAAAGCGGACGACAAAAGGACTGCTGGAAGCACTGGATCTGGATTTTTTTGAGCTGCTCGACAGCGTGACTATCGCCCGATCGCGCAGGCACATTGAAACTTATTACAACATGGAAGAGCTGGGCAGGTTCCCCAGCCGTCTGCGGCCCATTTCCCTGCGGCCCCATGCTTACTTCATTGCCCGACATCACTTATGCGCAGATTTTCGGGCAGCTTGCCTCCCTTAATCTGGAGGTATACTCTCCTTCAGCATATATTTTCCCAAGCCGGCAGAGCAAATACATCGACAGTCGCAATTTAACCCAGGCGGGCAGAGAACAGGGCATTCGCCGCCTCATGGGAATAAATCTTTTAAAGCGGCTGGAAAGTTCAGTTTATTCATTCAAGGCGACCCTGGAGCGCGTTCATGAGCTGATTGAAAATACGCTCATCGAGGTGGTTACCTACGCTGCCGGCCGCACGGCAAAATCTGTTCTCTCCATAAATAACGACGGCGATTTTGATGATGACGACCAGAACATCGACCATCTCATGTCCGGCGGGAAAATCGAAGTAAATCTGGCGGATATCGACTATCAAACCTGGATTCGCCAGATGCGGGCCGACCAGAAGATTATTTCCGCCCTCCTGCAGGAAGTGGGGCGCATAAGCGACAATACCGACTCCAAGCTGCAGGCCCTGTTCAAACTGATTGACGACAAGCAGAAAGCGCCCATCAATGCCGGCAACCGCAAGCTGCTTATCTTCACCGCTTTTTCCGATACTGCCGAATACCTGTATGAAAAGGTCAGCCGTTACTGTCTGGACAAATACGGCCTTAATTCCGCGCTGGTTACCGGAACCGGCAAAAACAAAACCACCA